>JANOWX010000262.1:0-12089 GCA_031418175.1 Acidobacteriota bacterium
AAGGCTTTGTAGCGCCGCCGACATTTGCGCTAACACCGCGCTCCTGGCGGCGGCTAATTCGGGCGTGAACGCCGCGCCCAGCTATTGTCTGGGGTGTTGTTGGGCGTTAAATACCTTTTGTAACCCGCCCTACAACTCCCCTGACCCTCCAGGTCTTTCTGGCGGCGTGTACTTAGTTGGTGCGGAAGAACGGGTCGTCGCGGATGGGCACGATGAACGCGGTGCGGCCCGTGGCGTTGTCAACGACTTCCAGCGTGGGCAGCACTTTCTGCACAACGCGCGTGTCGGGCGTGCCGATGAAGCGCACTTGCGCGCGGATTTGCGTGCGTCCGGTGCGGCCCGCCTGAGCGCCGTTCAGGTCGAAAAAGGCCGCCTGACCGCGTTGCAGCCCGTGAACCTTCTGCGCCAGCGTGTTGCCTTCGGCGTCCAGGAACGACAATTCCACCTGTACCGCCGGGAGCAGTTCGCCGGTTTCCAGATTGACGACATTGAGACGGGCCGTCTGGCCGATGGTGAGGCCGGCCATGCCGCTGCTCTTGAAACTCTCCGTCGTTGCCACGGGCGCCGCACCGCTGGCCGCACCGGCGCGCGTGACGTTGAACAAAAATCCGGCGGCGGCCAACAAGGCCAGCGCCAAAAAAGTATTTCGTGTTTTCATAAGGTCATTTCTCCTGCTTGATTGAACGTTTTCCATCAGCCGTCGCCAGCCACTGCGTGTTGCAGCCGCTGGCGACGAACGCGTCTTTGTTGTGAGTGAGCCAGGCGACGTTTGTCGCCGCTCACCAAGCCACAAGCGCAACGCGGCGGCGCATCCCGTCATTGTGGAAAGATTTATTTTTGGGAAGGGCGGGCTGAATCCTCAAGGTGGGATGATGAAAAAAATGGGAGTGAGGGGAGCTATAGGAGTGATAGGAGCATACGCGGCTTGGGCGCTCCCATCACTCCCATCACTCCCATCACTCCCATCACTCCCATCACTCCTATAGCTCCCATCATTCGGCTGCGCGCAGCCTGGCTTGGCTGCGGGCCACGGCGCGCGCCGCCTGTGCGCGGCGCGTGGTGTTGAAGACGCTGGACACGCCGTGTTTGCCCCAGTCATCCCAGACGGCGAGGGCTTTGCTCAGCCAAGCGTGCGCGGCGCGCCAATGGTCAAGTTGCGCGGCAGCCTGGCCCGGTTGCGCGGCCCGCGTGGTTTCGTATTGGCCGAGGCTGGCATACGCCTCGGCCAGTCGCGTGCGCGCGTACAAATCAGTGGGATGAGCCGTGACGGCCGTTTCGGCGACGAGCATTGCGCTCCGGTAAAAATCCAGCGCCGCCTCGTATGCCGCAAGGGCGAGTTGCGTGTCGCCCAGAGCGGTCAAGCTGTCGCACAAATCCTTTTGCAAATCCGCATTGGTTGGATTCTTCGTGATGAGCGCTTCGACGATTTCCAGAGATTGCCGCGCTTTGGGCTGCGCCTGCCGGTCATGCAAAGGCAGCAGCGCAACGGCCAGGCTGCGCAAATAACTCGCGTAGCGGCGGCGGAAGCGAAAATTCTCCGGCGCAGTGGCGAGCAAGGTGTCCAGCAAGGCCAGCGCCTTTTGATAGAGCGCCACGCTCTGGCGCGGCGTCGTTGCCAGCAGCACATCCGCCTCTTTCGCATAACTGGTGGCCAGATCATGGCGGGCCTGCGTATTCTTTGGATCGGCGGCGCTCAACTCTTCCACAATGACCCGCATTTGCCGGAAAGCGCGCAAGGCGGCGGCGTCGTCCCCCAGATTGATCCAGCGCGGATGACCCGCAACCTGCCCCAGCCATTGATAGGCGTTGCTCAAATTCCGGCGATAAAACGCATTGGCCGGCTCTTTTTTCACGAGCGCCGCCAGCTTCATCTGATACTGCCGGAAATTCTCTAACGCGCTGTCCGGGTCGCCCCTGGCCAGTAACGTTTCGCCAAGATGGGAATAGCAGACGCCCAGCGCGTATTGGGCTTTGTCGCTCGGATAGGCGGCGGCGCGTTTTTCGGTGACTTGCTGCGTCTGGCGGTAGCTTTCCAACGCGCCTTGCGAGTCGCCGGTGTCGAGTTGAATGTCGCCGATGCGGTCATAACAATTTTCGAGGATCACCAGCACCTGCGGGTCAGCGGTTTCCGCCGCCAACGGTTCGGCCACGCTGAGCGCCTGGCGCAGGGTGATTAGTCCATTCGTCTTGTCGCCGCTCTCTGATTGCAGGACGCCGAGCTTGAAATACCCCTGGCTCAAGGTCTGGCGAATCGGGCGATTGCCGGGGTCGCGCGCCGCCAGCTTCTGCGCCAGGTCTACGCATTTCTGATAGCTCTGCCGCGCGGCGTCGCTGTGACCGAGGCTGAACATAAACGGATCGCCCTGCACGTCGCCCACTTTTTGATAGGCGACGGCCAACTCATTTTCCAAGGCCGTGTCGCCCGCCGCGTCCTGCGCCAAACTGCCGAGATATTCCAGCGCCGTCTGGACGACCAACTCGCGCGCTTCGGTGGCGCCCGCCAGATGTTGAATCTTGTCGTGAAAGTCGAAGAGGAACGTGTTCGCCAGCTTGCGCACCTGCTGAAAGCGGCGTTCGGCGCGCCGGGCCTGATAATTCGCCAGCGCCAGCCCGCCCAACAGACTGACCAGCACCAACGCCGTCGCCAGCACGCCCAGTTTGTGCCGCCGCACGAATTTGCCCGCGCGATAGCCGACGCCGGCCCCGCGCGCCGTGACGGGCCGGTCTTCCAAATAACGCAGCAGGTCGTCAGAGAATTGTTCGACCGAGGCGTAGCGGCGCTCCGGCTCTTTGCGCAGCGCCAGCAGGATGATGTTGTCGAGTTCACCGCGCAGCTTGGAAGGCGGAAGGCGGAAGGCGGAATGCGGAAGGCTGCTCGGACGCTTGATTTCTTCCTCGCAAATCACGCGCTCGATCTCGCTCGGCGTGTAACTTTCGAGCCGGTGCGCGGGCTGGCCGCTCAGCAATTCATAGAGCACAGCGCCCAGCGAATACACGTCGGTGGCCGTGGTGACGGCGTTGCCACGCACCTGTTCGGGGCTGGCGTAGGCGGGCGTCATCATCCGCAACAGAGTGGCCGTGCGCGCCGGATCGGCGGCGGTTTGCGCGGGGTCGAGCAGTTTGGCGAGACCGAAATCCAGCAGCTTCGGCACGCCTTCAGCAGTGACCAGGATGTTGCCCGGTTTGAGATCGCGGTGTACCACCAGTTGGCGATGCGCGTATTGCACGGCGGCGCAGACCTGGCGAAAGAGCTTGATGCGTTCGTTGATGCCCAGTTGTTCGGTGTCGCAATACTCGCTGAGCGTTTGCCCCTCGATAAACTCCATCACGAAGTAGGGCCGCCCGCCCGGCGTCGCGCCGCCATCCAGCAAGCGCGCGATGTTGGGGTGTTCCAGTGAAGCCAGAATCTGGCGCTCGTGCTGAAAACGGCTGAGCACGAAGCTGCTGTCCATGCCGCGCCTGACCAGCTTGATGGCGACACGCTGCTCGAATTGTTCGTCGGCACGCACGGCGGCATAAACCGCACCCATGCCGCCCTGGCCGATCAGTTCGGTCACGCGGTACGGCCCCAACTGCTGGCCGATCAACTCGCGCTCCGGTTCCACGGCCAGCGCGCGCGTGGCGTCCTGAATCGGAGCGTGGATAAAGGTGTCGTAGACCTGGCAATCAAGCAGCGCCTCGATTTCGTGACGCAAGGCTTGATCGCCGCCGCAGGCTTGGGTCAGATAGGCGGCACGCTCGGCGAACGGGCGCTCGGCGGCGGTTTGGAAAATCTCTTCGAGTTTGTGCCAGCGTGCGCTTTCCATCAGTAAGCTCGTGTCAGTTGTTGGCTCGTGTGAGTAGCCCGACCTTGAGAGAGGCTGGCGTCCAATCAGACCGATTGGCGTGATTCGCAAGCCTGCCCTCCCTCACGGTCGGGCTACTCACACATCGGTCAGCCTGTTCGGTTTAATTCGTGGTACAGCCAGGCTTGCGCCAGGCGTTGATCGCGCTCGACGGTGGCCTCTGAAACACCCAGCACGTGGGCGGTCTCGGCAATGCTCAGCCCGGCGAAGTGGCGCAATTCGATGACGCGGCATTTGCGCGCGTCCTGCGCGGCCAGCGCGGTCAATGCGTCGTCGAGCGCGATCAATTCACCAGCGCGGGCGGGCGCGTAATCCAAAGCTTCATCCAACGCCAGCTTCGTCACGCCGCCGCCGCGTTTTTCGGCCTGCCGCGCGCGCGCGTGTTCGACCAGAATCTGGCGCATCAGGCGCGCCGCCACGCCGTAAAAATGCGCGCGGCCATCCCATTGTTCGACGTGTTGCTGGATCAGGCGCAGGTAAGCTTCATGAATCAGCGCGGTCGGTTGCAGCGTGTGGCCGGAGCGTTCTTTGCCGAGGTAGTGTTGCGCCAGTTTGTGCAGTTCTTGATAGACGACCGGCAGCAGTTGCGCCAGTGCCGCTTCATCGCCTTTGCTCCAATCGAGCAAGAGGCCGGTTATCGCTTGGGCGGTTGGGTTTTGCATGAAGTCCCCGCGCGGAAAAAGGGTTCGGATGTCGAGCAGAAACAATCGGCCGCATTCTGTGGCGGCGCGCCTGAAAACACAAAAGGCACAGCACAGACACATGCCCGCGCTGCCCCTTTGTGTTTATCTCGACCAAGCCATGTGCGCGCCGTGTCAGGGCGCAAAGTACCCCGCCACATCAAGCACCAAATCCGTCGGCGCCGCAGCGAACAGCTTGAACGCGCCGTCCGCCCCCAACCCCACCGTGAAGTGCCGGTTGAAGACTTGCCCCGCCGTGAAGTTCGACGCCGCCACCAACGGTTGCGCCGCGTTGCTCGGCCAGAACGTCAGGTAGCCCGCTTGCGCATTGACCACCGTCGCGTTGCCGACAATGCCGCGTGCCGTCGCGGGGATGTTGACGCACGCGCCCGTCGCGGTTTGCGTGTAAGGCGTCGCGGCGGCCAACGGCGCGCCCGGCGTGAAGCAGCCCGCTTGTCCCGCGCGCGTGTCAAGCAAACGCACTGGGGCGGGCAATGGATTGAAAAGCAGCCCCGCGCCGTTCACATCGCTGGCCTCCGTGCTGTAATAGCCCGACACGTCAATCACCAGATCGGTCTGCGCGGTCGTGAAGATTTTGAACGCGCCCGCCACCGACAAGCCCACCGTGAACGGCGCACTCATCACCTGGCCCGCCGCGAAATTCGAACTCGCCGCCAAGGGGCGCGCCGCGTCCGCCGGGAACAAGGTCAAATAACCTGCGCCTTGCGGACTGACCGTCGTGGCATTGCCCACCAGCGCGCGCGCCGTGTTGGGAATCGTCACGCCGTTGCACGTGGTCACACCCATTTGCAGCGTGTCGGCATTGCCGGTGAGCGGCGCGCCCGGCGTGAAGCAGCCCGTGAAACCCGCGCGCGTTTCGAGCAAGCGCAGCGGCTGCGGCAGCGGATGAAAGTACAAGCCCGGCGCGCTGGGCGGCGCGTAATAGCCCGTCACATCCACGACCACATCCGTATCGCTCGTCGCAAAAATCTTGAACGCGCCATCGTTGCCCAGGCCGACGGTGAAGACGTTATTCAGGATTTCATTCGGCGCGAAGTTCGTATTCGCCACCAGCGGCTGCCCGGCGTTGCTCGGATACAAGGTCAAATAGCCGCCGCCCGATTGCACCGTCGTCACGTTGCCGGTGACGGCCAGGGCATTCGCCGGAATCGTCACGCTGTTGCAAGTGCGCCGCGCCAGTTGCGTGCGCGAACTGCCGCCCGCAATCGGCGCGCCCGGCGTATCGCAACCCTGCATCCCCGCGCGCGTGTCGAGCAGGCGCAATGGGAACGGCAGCGGATAGAACATCAAGCCCGCGCCGTTGAAGTTGACGGTGTAAGCGCGCGTGCCCATGCAGCCCTGCCCATCCGTCGCCTTGATCGTGAAGCCGAAACTGCCCGCCTGCGTGGGCGTGCCGCTCAGCACACCCGCCAGCGAGAGCGTCAAGCCATTCGGCAACACACCCGCGTCCACCGTGAAGGTATACGGCGCGCCGCCGCCCGTCGCGGTGATGACCTGGTTATACGCCGTGCCCGCAAACCCGCCCGGCAGTGTGGCCGGATTGACGGTGATCGTGGGACACGTCGCGCTGACGTTCAGCGTGTAAGTGCGCGTGCCCATGCAGCCATTCGCATCGGTGGCCTTGACGGTCACATTGAACGTCCCGTTGGCTGTGGGTGTGCCCGTCACTGCGCCCGCGCCGCTCAAGGTCACGCCCGTCGGCCACGCGCCGTTTTGCAGGCTGTAAACATAGGGCCCCGCGCCGCCGCTGGCCGTCAGCGTTTGGTTATAGACCGCGCCCAACGTCCCATTCGGCAACGTTGCCGGATTGACCGTGACGGTGGGACAGCCATTCGTCGTCAGCACATAGCTGCGCGTGCCCGCGCAGCCGTTGGCATCCGTCGCGGTGACGGTGAAACCGAATTGGCCGCTCACCGTCGGCGTGCCGCTCAACACGCCCGCCGTCGTGAGCGTGATGCCGTTGGGCAGCGCGCCCACGCTGACGGTGTACGCATACGGCGCAGTGCCGCCCGTGGCCGTAATGGTCTGGTTATACGCCGCGCCCATCTGTCCGGCGGGCAGCGTCGCGGGATTGACCGTGAGCGTCGGGCAGTTGCCGTTGATCGTCAGCGTGTAGTTGCGCGAGCCACCACAACCGGCGGCATCGGTGGCCGTGACCGTGATGGGGAAGCTGCCCGCTTGCGTGGGCGTGCCAGAAAGCACACCAGCATTGCTCAGGCTCAAGCCGGTGGGCAGTGTGCCGTTGCTCAAGCTGAAGGTGACCGTGCCCGCGCCGCCGGTTTGCGTGAGGGTTTGGTTATACACCGCGCCGGTCGTGCCGTTGGGCAGCGTCGCCGGATTGACCGTCACCGTAGCGCAATTGACGGTGAGCGCGTAAACCTGCGTCCCGGCGCAACCGTTCGCATCTGTCGCGCGAATGGTCAGGTTGACGCCGCTGGTTTGCGTGGGCGTGCCCGACAGCAAACCTGTGGTTGAGAGCGTCAGGCCGGTGGGCAAAGCGCCGACGATGACGCTGAAGCTGTAGGGCGCAACGCCGCCGCTGGCCGTGAGTTGTTGGCTATAAGCCACGCCCGTCGTGCCCGCAGGCAACGACGCCGGGGTGAGGGTGAGCGCCGGACAGCCAGTGACGTTGAGCGTGTAGGCTTGTTGACCGGTGCAGCCATTGGCGTCTGTCACGACGACCTGGATGCCGGTTTGGCCCGCGCCCACGGCAACCGTGCCGGACAGCAACCCGGCGGGCGAAAGGGTCAACCCCTGTGGCAGCCCGCCAATCAAGCTGAAGGTATGCGGCCCAACGCCGCCGTTGGCCGTCAATTGCTGGCTGTACGGCACATTCAGAAAGACCGTCGGCACCGTCGCCGGTGTGACGTTGAGCGCCGGGCAGTTCTGATTGATCGTCAGCACGTAATTGCGTAGCCCCGTGCAACCGTTGGCATCGGTCGCCAGGATCGAGAAGTTGGCCGTGCCGGTTTGCGCCGGCGTGCCGCTGAGCGCGCCCGCCGCCGACAAGCTCAGGCCCGGCGGCAACGAGCCTGCGCCGACACTGTAGTTGTAGGGGGCCGTGCCGCCGTCGGCATTGAAGGAGGCGTTGTAAGCCACGCCCACCGTGCCGCCCGGCAGGCTCGCCGGATTGAGGCCGAGCGTCGCGCAGCTTTGCGTGATCGTCAGCGCATAGCTTTGGAAGCCCACGCAACCGCCGCCGAAGCTCGCGGTGACGGTGAAGTTGAACGCGCCGGCCTGCGTAGGCGTGCCGGTCAAGGCACCGCTTGCAGACAACGCCAAACCCTGCGGTAACGTGCCCGCCGTGACGCTGTAGCCGTAAGGCGCAATGCCGCCCGTGGCCGTGATGCTTTGGTTGTAAACCTGACCAGTCGCGCCGTTGGGCAGGCTGGACGGATTGATGTTGAGCGCCGGGCAGCCGATGGTGTAGCTGTAGTTCTTCGTCGTGAAGCAGCCATAGACATCGGTGACTATGACGTCGAAGTTGAGGCCGCTGCTCTTCATTGTCGGCGTGCCTGAAAGCAAGCCAGCCGCTGACAGCGTCAGGCCGCTCGGCAAGGTGTTGATCGTGCTGTAGGTATACGGCCCATCGCTGCCCGCAGCCGACAGGCCCTGACTATACGGCGCGCCCACCGTCATTGCCGGCAAGATCGCCGGGAAGACGTTGAGTGTCTGACACGTCGCGGTGAAGCTGTAGGCACGCATGCCCACGCAGCCTTGCGCATCGGTCGCCTTGATCGTGAAGTTGAAGACGCCGCCTTGCTGCGCGCCGCCCACGATCGCGCTGTTCACCAGCGACAAACCGGGCGGCAACGCTTCGCCGGGCATGAGGCTGAAGCTATACGGCGCGCCGCCGCCGCTGGCCCCGAGCGGCTGGTTGTAACCGCCGCTGCCGACCGTGCCGCTGGGCAAACTCACCGGGGTGATGGTGATGGTCTGGCAGTTGGGCGCGATGGCGATGCTGTAGCTTTGGCTGCCGCTGCACAGATTGCCCTGCAACGCCGTGATCGTGAAGTTATACGTGCCGAACGTCGTCAGCGTGCCGGAAAGCAGGCCGCCGGACGACAGTGATAAACCGGGCGGCAGCGTACCGCCGGAGCACGAGTATTGATATGGCCCCGCGCCGCCACTGGCCGTGACGGTTTGATTGTAAGTCGTGCTGACCGTGCCGCCGGGCAGCGTCGCGGGCGTCAGCGCAATTGCCGGACAGCTCAGGCAGTCGAAGACATAAACCTTGCCTGCCGCGACGCCGGCGACTTGGGCTTTGGAGGCGCTGACCAGCACCGCATTGCTGGGCAACGCGACGCCGGTGCCGAAAAAGTGATTCGTCGCGCCGTCCGCCGCCGTCAGCTTTTGTTGCTGGCTCCAGGTCGCGCCGTTGCTGCCGAAGACGTAGGCCGCGCCTTGATTCATTTGATTGCCGATGTCGGCGTACGTCGAACCGACCGCCAGGCGATTGCCCGCCAGGGCCACGGCATAGCCGAAGTACTCGCCCGTCGTGCCGTCGGCCGCCGTCAATTTTTGTTGCTGGCTCCACGTCGCGCCGTTGTAAGCAAAGACATAAACCGCGCCTTTGTTAAAGCTGGCGTTGCTGGCGGCGATGACGGCCATGTTGTTGCTGAGCGCGAGGGCGTTGCCGAAAGCATCGTCGGCCTGGCCGTCGGCGGCGGTCAATTTTTGCTGCTGGCTCCACGCGGCGCCGGTGCGCGTGAAGACATACGCCGCGCCCTGATTGTTTTTGCCGTTGATGGTGGCGCTGTTCGCTCCGATCACGGCGGTGTTGCCGTCCAGCGCCACGGCAAAGCCCAGGTACTCGTCCGCCGCGCCGTCCGCCGCCAGCAGCTTGGCTTGCTGGCTCCAGGTCGCGCCATTGCGCACAAAGACGTAGGCCGACCCCTGGTGCTGGTTCGCATTGATGGCGTCGCTTGGCGCGCCCAGCACGGCCGTCTCGCCGCTGACAGCGAGGCTGTATCCGAAAAGGTCATTCAGCGCGCCGTCGTTGGCAACGAGGATGGCTTCCTGGCTCCAGGTCACGCCGTTACGCACGAAGACATACGCCGAGCCTTGCTGCGTATTCGCGCCCACCTTGTGGTAAGGCGCTCCCACGACCACCGTATTGCCGCTGATGCCCACGGCCAGACCGAAACGATCGCTGGCCGCGCCGTTGCTGGCGGTGAGTTTCTGTTGCTGGCTCCAGGCCGCGCCGTTGCGCACGAAGACGTACACTGAACCCTGGCTCAGATTGCCGTTGATGGTGTCGCCAGTCGCCCCGACCACCGCCGTGTCGCCGCTCACGGCCAGGCGCGCGCCGAAATAGTCATCGGCGGCGGGTTCGGGATTGTTGAGCGCTTGCTGTTGCGCCAGCTCGCCGCAAACGGTGAAGACGTAGGCCGCGCCTTGATCCCCATTCAGCCCCACGTTGGCGAGCTGCGCGCCGGCCAGCACTGTGTCGCCGCTGAGCGCGACCGAATTGCCGAAGCGGTCGCCCGCCGCGCTATCCGCCGCCGTCAGTTTCTGCTGCTGGCTCCAATTCGCGCCGTTGCGGGCGAAGACGTAAGCCTGATTGACTGAAGCGGCCCCGATCACCGCGAGATCGCCGCTGAGCGCGACCGCATTGCCAAAATTATGGCCGTTGCCGCCATCGGCGGCGAGCAGCTTCTGCTGCTGGCTCCAATTCGCGCCGCTGCGGGTGAAGACGTAGGCCGAGCCTTGCTGATTGTGCGCGCCGACATCGTCGCTTTCAGCGCCGATCAGCGCCGTGTCGCCGCTGATGGCCACGGTGTAGCCGAAGTAGTCACTCAGCCCGCCGTCCGCCGCCGTGAGCTTGGCCTGCTGGCTCCACGCCACGCCGTTGCGCACGAAGACATAAGCCGAGCCTTGATCCTGAATGCCGTTGCCGTCGTCCCGGTACGCGCCGATAACCGCCGTGTTGCTGTCGAGGGCCACCGCATTGCCGAAATCGTCAAGCAGCGCGCCATCCGCCGCCGTCAGCTTCGCCTGTTGATTCCAGACCGCGCCGCTACGGACGAAGACGTAGGCCGCGCCTTGATCCTGGACGCCGTTGGAATCGTGTGTCGGAGCGCCAATGACGGCGGTGTCGCCGTTCACCGCGACGGCAGCGCCGAAGTCGTCGTTCGCCGCGCCGGCACCCGCGACCAGCTTCTGTTGCTGGCTCCAGCTCGCGCCGTTGCGCACGAAGACGTAGGCCGCGCCTTGATTCTGATTGCCATTAATATCGGCCTTGTACGCGCCGATGACCGCCGTGTTGCCGTTGAGCGCGACGGCAATGCCGAATTGGTCGCCCGCCACGCTGTCCACGCCATTCAGCTTGGCCTGCTGCGCCCAGACGCTGCCGCTGCGCACGAAGACATAAGCCGCGCCGCGAAAGGCCTCATCACCCAGCGCGCCCACCAGCGCCGTGTTGCCGCTGAGCGCCACGGACTCCCCCAAACGGTCACCCCCCGCGCCGTCCGCCGCGCTCAGCTTTTGTTGCTGCGCAATCAACGGATCAATCGTCACGGGATAGACCGCGCCGGCATCCTCCACTTCCAGGGTGATCGTCTGGCCGTCCGCTTTCATCGTCGCGGGCAGCGGCTTGTGATCGGCGTCCCAGGCGGCCAAGTGATCGTAGCTGAGCAAGGTGCGGCCCTGGTTGTCTTGCAAGGTGATGGATTGTTTGTTGGTGGAGGCCGCGTGCAGATCGCCGGTCAATTGCAGGGCGAGGCGCAACGGCGATTTGAGATGGGAGCTTGGAGAGGGCGGCGCATTCAGCGTGAAGCCTTGTTCCAGACCTTCGGGTTTGTTGACGTACCATTCGGTAATTTCAGATTTTGAATTTGAAATTTGGGCTTTGCGGATTTCGACGCGATTGCCGTTACTCGTGATCTCGCCCTCGCTCACCGGCGAAAGCTCAGCGCCGTAACCGTAGCCGCTCAGCTTCACGCCGAATTGCCATTGCGGTTTGGCGGCAGCCGTTTCAGCGATGCGCACCTGCGCGGGCGTGAATTGCGCGTTCAACCGCTGCGCCGGATTCGCGGCCCGCCACGCGCCGTCCTGCTGATTTACCTGATAGCGCGTGGCACTGATCGCTTCGGCCAGCGCTGCATACGAGCCGTCCTGTTTCAACTGTTCGACCGCCGCCGCGCCGTGCAGGGTGTTGCCGGCTTGCGCGGGGGCTGCGCCGTGGCTCGCCAAAAATGCCAACAGGCAGGCGCCGATGAGCAGTCCGCCGATGATGAATTGCAGCTTGTAGTTCCGAAGGGATTGCATTGCGATGTCTCCTTATCAGTGGCGGCCGGGCGCAGACACACTGCGGCCCGGCCAGACGGTTGCCTGGTGTTCGCGCGCCTTGCGGCGGCGCTGTTGTTTCTCTTTCCAATCGGTAAAGCGGGAATGCGTGGCGGGGATAATCACGGGCGCGAAAAAAAATTCCGGGCGGTTTTGTGGAGCGCTGCGGCTCGACGCAGCTTTTCATTTGCAGCCGAGAACTTTCGCTTCCCGTTGGCCCGTCACTGACGAACGCAAAGCTGCGTCGAGCCGCAGC
>JANOWX010000263.1:0-2940 GCA_031418175.1 Acidobacteriota bacterium
TTCCGATTTAGCCGCTTCCAGGTGGGATGAAAAGTGAGCGCACCAAAAGACACCGAAAGACCGCTGGTCGGACTTTGCTGGACATTGCCGCAGCCATTCCCGACAATGCGCCGCCGTCGCAAGACGCCACACCGGGATGAAACTTCATTCCAAAACCAAATCGAAAAGGAAACCTGAACCATGTCCCGCAAGCTGCTGCCATCGTTCCTGCTGTTACCAGCGTTGGCGCTGCTGGCGCTGGCCGCCGAACCCGCGCCGCCAGTCGTCTACCTTTGGCCCGCCGGCCCTGCCACGTTGCAGGGCGCGCATGAAAAGGAAGTCACCACGCCGCCCAATCCGCAACCGGGCCAGCGCCTCGCCTCCATCGTCAACGTCCACAACCCTTCGATAGCGGTGCACCTCGCGCCGCCTGGCAAAGCGACTGGCGCGGCCTTGGTCGTCGCGCCCGGCGGCGGCCAGCGCCAATTGGTCTGGGGTTCGGAAGGCACAGACTTGCTCGAATGGTAAAGTGGTATTTCATCGAAGACGAATCACCGGCTGCACCTGGTTCCAAACTACTTTTTATGAAACGAAGACGCTTTATTCAAACCCTCGCTGCCACGCCAGCCGTGGCCTTACCAGTAACAACTGAACTCCAGGCGCAGCAAGGCGCGCCCGCACGTCCGGCAGAAGACACGCCGAAGCTGGAAACTGCCGTGCCCGATGTGGCAGCAGAGCCGGTGCCGCGCTTTTTCAACGCGCCGCAATTCGCCGCCTTGCGCAAGCTGTGCGACATTCTGGCGCCGCCGCTCAACGGCCTGCCGGGCGCGCTGGAGGCCGAAGCGCCGGAGTTCCTCGACTTCCTGCTCGGCCAATCGCCCGCCGACCGCCAGCAGCTTTACCGGGCCGGGCTGGATGCATTGAACGCGCAGGCGCTGCGGCAATTCAAAAAAACCTTTGCCGCAGTGGGCGAGGCGCAGGCCGCTACGCTGCTCGCGCCCTTGCGCGCGGCCTGGACGTATGAGCCGCCCGCCGATCCCTTCGCGCGCTTCTTGCGCGAGGCCAAACAGGACGTGCGCACGGCGACGCAAAATTCGCGCGCGTATGCGACGGCGGGTTCGTCGGGTGGACGGCGCGGTGGCGGAATGGGGCAGTATTGGTATCCGCTGGATTAAGGACTTGTTCAAAAAAACTTGGCCTTTTTGGTTGGCACAGCGGGCGTCAGTGTGGCTGGCCGAACAGAGGCGCAAAGGAGATTTGTGAAGCGGTTGAAAACGATTTTTCAGCTTGGTTGTGTCATCGCGGCTAGTCTTGCCGCCGCCGGCGCGCCAACCGGCCAGCAGCCATTACCTGGCCCCGTGCAACCCATTCCGTTCAGCCACAAGCTGCACGCCGGCGCACAGCAATTGAAATGCGCAACCTGTCATAAGAACCCCGACCCCGGCGAACGCATGGGCCTGGCGACGGCGGCGCTGTGTATGCAATGCCACGAGGACGTGCAGGCCGATAGCCCCGCGATTCAAAAGCTGGCGGCGTATGCCAAGGAGAAACGCGAATTGAAATGGCGGCGCGTTTACGAGATTCCGTCTTATGTATTTTTCAGCCATCGCGCGCATTTGACAGCAGGCGGCGCCTGCGCCGAGTGCCACGGCGAGGTCAAAGAGTTGGAGCAGATGTACAAGGCCAAAGAGATCAATATGGCGAGTTGCGTCAATTGCCATCAGGCCAAGGGCGCGAGCATTGATTGCACGTACTGCCACGAGAAGATGAATTGAAACCACCTGGGTACGCAGCGCTTCCAGCGTACGGGCGTGGCGGCGGACGGAGCGATGCCGGAGGGTCTCACCTTCCAGCATTCGTTGGTCTGCTGCCACGCCCGCACGCTGGAAGCGCTGTGTACCCAGGTACAACCGGAGAACAAATGAAATCCCTGGAGACGCTTTCGCGGCGTACTTTTCTGGCGCTGGCTGGGGCGGCGTCTGTGGCGTTGGCGTTGCCCGCCGCTCCTAAAAAACGTCTACCGATCGGCATTGAACTCTATGCCGTGCGCGATGAATTGCAGAAAGACCTGCTGGGAACCGTGCGCGCCGTCGCCAAGCTGGGTTACGAAGCCGTCGAGTTCTATTCGCCTTACACGCAATGGACGCCGGAGTACGCCAAGGAAGTGCGCAAGCTGCTGGACGAGTTGAAAATCAAATGTCTCTCGACCCACAACGGCGCGAACGTCTTCACGCCGGAGCACCTGCCGAAAGCCATTGAGCTTAACCAAATCATCGGTTCGAAAACGCTGGTGATGGCCAGCGCCGGGCGCGTGCAGGGGCTGGATGGCTGGAAGGGCGTGGCCGATAAACTCAGGGCCGCGCAAGCGAAGCTGGCGCCGTTGGGCATGCGCGCGGGTTTCCACAATCACAAGTTGGAATTCATGCCGCTTGACGGCAAACGGCCAATGGACGTGTTGGCCGCCAATACGCCGAAAGAGGTCACGCTGCAATTCGATGTCGGCACCTGTGTCGAAGCGGGCCAGGATTGCAGCGCGTGGCTCAACGCCAATCCGGGCCGCATCCGTTCGCTGCATCTGAAGGATTGGGCGGCGGGCGCGGAGAAAGACGAGAAAGGTTACCGCGTGTTGTTTGGCGAAGGTGAAGTGCCGTGGCAGAAAATCTTTGCGGCAGCCGAAGCCAAAGGCGGCGCGGAGTATTACCTGATGGAACAGGAAGGCAGCCGCTTCGGTTCGCTAAAAACGGCGGCGAAATGTTTGGCGACCTATAAGAAAATGCGGGTGTAGTTCCAGCATTTGTGAAACGACTTGAATTGCGTGGCTGAACCTCGCAATCGCGTGGTATAACCTCGCAATATGAACATACTGGCAGAGTTGCTTTCATCACAAGGCAGAGCTGAAATCTTTCGCCTGTTATTCGGGGTGGTCAGCCGCGAATTGCATGTGCGCGAGTTGGAGCGCCA
>JANOWX010000264.1:0-2596 GCA_031418175.1 Acidobacteriota bacterium
TCTAAACGCCTGGTCGCCAGTGCTGCATTTTCTACCAGTATTCCAAACTTGGTTGTTCTGATTTAGCGTGACACCTGCCAACACTTATCCATTCGCAAACCAGCGTTGACCTGTCATTCACTTGCCATACAACTTGGTCAAGCCAATCCACTTGTTGTATAAACTCCGGCGTCATCACCATCCACTTTGAATAAAGGAATGCCGCAATGAATTGCAGGATCAAGCTCCTCTGTTGTTTTGTTGTCTGCGCAGTCGGTCTGACGTTGCCAGCGACGCAGGCTCTTTCTCGTTTTAGTACCGCGCAAACAAAAGCCGTCGAATTCAAACGCGACATCGAACCGATCTTCGCCTCCAACTGCTACGGCTGCCACGGCACGCAAAAAGCTGCGGGCCAGTTGCGCTTGGATTTGAAACAGACGGCTATGCGCGGCGGCCTCAGTGGCGCGGTCATCGTGCCGGGCAAAGGCAAAGACTCGCGCCTGGTTCAACGCCTGCGCGGCATGGGCGGCGAACAACGCATGCCGCTCGGCAAACCGGCGTTGCCGCCTGCGCAAATCAAACTCATCGAACAGTGGATTGACGCAGGCGCGCCTTGGCCGGAGCAGACCTCAGACCTCAGACCTCAGACCTCAGACCTGCCGCAGCATTGGGCGTTTGTTGCGCCCGTGCGTCCGGCTTTGCCTGTTGTGAGAGATAAGGCGTGGATAAAAACGCCGGTGGATGCGTTTGTTTTAGCCAAGCTGGAAAAAGAAAGGCTGACGCCTGCGCCGCAAGCGGACAAGACGACGCTGGCGCGCAGGCTGTATCTGGACTTGCTGGGCTTGCCGCCGACGTTGCCAGAGTTGGATGCGTTCCTGACCGACACCGCGCCGGACGCCTATGAAAAGTTGGTCGAACGGCTGTTGGCTTCGCCGCATTACGGCGAACGTTGGGGGCGCTGGTGGCTGGACGCGGCGCGCTATGCCGATTCGAATGGCTTTGAAAAAGATCGCCCGCGTTCGATCTGGCCCTATCGTGATTGGGTCATCAAGGCGTTCAACGAAGACAAGCGCTTCGACCAATTCACGCTTGAACAACTGGCGGGTGATCTGTTGCCGCCCGCTCCGACTGAAAAAGCCACGCTCGAACAACGCATCGCCACCGGCTTCCTGCGCAATTCGATGCGCAACGAAGAGGGCGGCGCAGACCCTGAACAGTTCCGCGTCGAAGAGATCATTGATCGCGTGGATGCCACCGGCAAAGCCTTCCTGGGGCTGACGGTCAATTGCGCGCAATGCCACACGCACAAATTCGATCCGCTCAAACACCACGAGTACTACCAGTTTTACGCCTTCCTCAACAGCGACATCGAAGCCGAACTCGATGTGCCCGACGCCAAGGTCAAAGCCAAGCGCACCGAAATCGTCCAAGCTGTCGCCAAGCTGGAAGACGAATTGATTGCCAAAACGCCTGATCTGCCAGTGCGGCTCAATGCTTGGGAAGAAAAGATGAAACCGCTGGCGGGTGATTGGATTGTGATCGAGGACTCAACCGTGACAGCTTCGTTCGGCGTGAAATTCGAGCGACTGCCGGATGGTTCGTATGCGGCGCGCGGCGACGCTTCGACCAACAACAGTTATGTCATCAAGGCCAAGACGCCGCAGCCCAACATCACGGGTATTCGGTTGGAAGTCTTGAGCGATGTCAGCCTGCCGCGCGGCGGCCCCGGTCGCCGCAACGATGGCGTCGCGGCGGTCAATGAATTCACCGTCGAGACCGCGCCTTATGACAACAACGAAGAGCGGCCCAGCGGCGCGAAAATCGCCCTCGGTCAAGTGAGCAGCGATTTCGAAACGCCGAAAAACCTGGCGAAGTTTGCCGCCGATGGCGATGGGAAAACGGCCTGGAGCACCGACACGCTGGTGGCCGCACGCCATCAGGATCGCAAGCTGGTCTTCGCCTTGCAGCAACCGCTGACGCTGGGCACGGAAAAGCAGTTCGTCTTTCAACTCATTCAAAAATACCCCGACAACAATGCGATTGATTGGGGCGTGCATTCGACGGTCGGGCGCTTCCGCGTCTCGGTCACCAGCGCGCCCAATCCGCAAGCCGACCCGCTGCCCGCGCGCATACGCCAGTTGCTGGCCACACCCGCCGCGCAACGCAGTCCCGAACAGCAACGCGAGATTTTCAGCTTCTACCGCACGACTGTGAAAGAGTGGAGCGAGGCCAACCAGAAGATCGAAGAGCTTTTGAAAGGCTGGCCGTATGGCGATGTGACGCTGGCGCTGGCCGCGCGCAGTGTGCCGCGTCCGACGCACCTCTTCCGGCGCGGCGATTGGAAGCGGCCCGAAGCCGAAACCATCACGCCGGGCACGCCCGCGTTTCTGCATCCGTTCCCGGCGAATGCGCCGCGCACTCGGCTGGGCCTGGCGCAATGGCTCGTCGCCAAAGACAATCCGCTGACGCCGCGCGTGATCGTCAATCGCATCTGGCAACACTATTTCGGCGCGGGCCTGGTCACGACGCCCGAAGATTTGGGCACGCGCTGCGAACCCGCCTCGCATCCTGAATTGCTGGATTGGCTGGCGCGCGAATTCTGGGACAACGGCAAGAG
>JANOWX010000265.1:0-3199 GCA_031418175.1 Acidobacteriota bacterium
GGTGCACGGGAAAAGCCTCCGCTGGCTCACGCGCGCGGAACCGTCCCACTGCGCGGCTTTTGCCGTACACCGTAGTGAAAACTGATCTAATAAAGCGCGAAGTTGTATTCGAGTTGCGCGCGCACTGACACGGCCACACCATTCTCAACGGCAGGTTGAAAGCGAATGCGCTTGGCGGCAATGATCGCCTCTTCGGTCAACCCATAAGGCTGACCGCGAATGACGCGAATATCCGTGATCTGGCCGCTGGCGGTAAACGTCGCCAGCAGCACCACGGGCCCTTGCGCCTTTTTCTCGCGCGCTGCTTCAGCGTAGCGGGCTTTCTCGCGGTACAGGATGGTCGGACGCAAACGCGCATTCGCCAGACGCGGCACATCTGCTTGATTGCCAGGGCCGGTTGTGGGACGGCCACCGATAGAGAAACGATCATTGCCCGTATTGCCCTCACTGCCGGGCCCAACCCCGGGCCCATCACCTGGCCCTACGCCGGTACCATCGTTGTTGCCCAAACCGCCGTGATTGCCCGGCCCTTTGCTAGGCGGCGCGGGTGGCGCGCTCGGCACACCCGTCGGCCCGCTGACAAATTTCACCACCAGCGGGTCGGCCATAATCGTCGGTACCTGAATCAATGTCGGATGCACAATTTTTGGCGGTTCAGGATCAGGCAGCCGTTGTTGCGGCGTCAGCGCCGCGCGTGGCGGGTTGCCGCCACGCGCCGGTGTTGCCCCGGGTTCGCCACCGCCGCCGCCACCGTGCGAACGCAGCGGTTGCGCCAAGCTGCCGCCCAGATGCCCAGCGCGCCCTTTGTTGAATTCACTTTTCGCTGCGGTTGGCAGAATCAGTCGGACAGTTTCGGTTTCTGGATCAATCGGTGGGCGGCGTTCCGCCAATTGCATAGTTGCAGTCGAAACGCGCAGACCAAGCAACGACACCACGGTCACGATCAGGGAATACGCAATGACGGCCACCGCCGCGCCGCCCTGCAACATGTTTTTGCGGCGTTGCGGGCTGCCTTCGCCATACCACAAGGCCGCACAAAACCCGCGCGGATCGCGGCGCAACTCACGCCACGCGCCGCACAAGGCTTGCCGCAAGCGTTGCGCAAACGAATCGGTCGCCAACAAAAAATTACATTCACGCGCACCCGCCAATACACCCGGCTGGCGCAACTGGGCGCGCAGATCGAAGCGGACGAGCAACTCAGCATCGCGCGGACAATAGACGAACCCCTCCGCAAAGCTAGCCTGACAATTCGGGCAGACTTTCATGGCTCTGACTCCTGTGCTGTCTTACGTTGATTTTATGCGTTGCGCCGCCGGTTAGCAGTTGGAAGAGTTCACCGTGAGCACTGTTGACGCCCCTTTGAACGGCGGCTTTAGAAGATTCTTGCAAAGGGGTTGAAGAAATTTTGCAGAGGCGCAGGTGCGGCTATTTGGACTTGCCGCGCCGCTTGACTTTGAGTTGTTTGATAAAGGCGGCGTGCTCTTTGCTCGCCAAGCCTTGCCGCAAAGTATCAAGCAGCTTTTTGAGTTCGCCACTTAGCATAGCCCTAGTGTCGAGCCACAAGCCGGGAAAAAGCTGGCTGCGCACAATGCCACGCGCGTCTGACTGCAACGGCAGATATTCGCCCTCGATCAGGCGGAACCAGTCAAGCGCGCCATCTTCAACGCGCCAGACCAGATATTCGCATACGCCGTTGCGGCGATACGCGCGCAGCTTGGCGTGCAAGTCAATCGAGACGGTGCTGGCGGCGATTTCGATAGCGAGTTCGGGTGCGCCTTCCAGATAACCATCTTCACTAAGCCGCATCTGACCGCCATATTCAGGCAATAAAAACAGCACGACATCGGGCTGCGGTTCATTATCCAAATCAAGCCGCACGGTCGCATTGTCGCTGCAATCCGTGCCTAAGGTTGCTTCAACATAATTCAAAATCAAGCCGCCCAAGCGAATGTGCGGCCCGCCGTGATGTTTGTGTCTGACTGGGGAAGACATATGAACCTCTCCTTCAATGAGTTCAGCGCGGATGTGCGGCGGCATCGCGCGATAACGCCGCTCAAATTCCACGCGCGTCAACCGGTCGCCGTTTTCCAGCGGAGGAATGACTTCGCGCAACACCACGGATTTTCGGTAACCGTTGGCTGTCGTCTGTTTGCCTTCGAGAACTGTTTTTGCCAAAGCCATTGTGATTGCTCCTGATCGAAGTAGTGCCAAGTCAAGCTGCCGCGAATTATAGGCGCGCCCAACCGGATTGCCAACGCCGTTGTCTCGCACGCCGCCCTTGTATTATCGTGCCCGCGCATTCACCGACATCACCCGCTTCATCAAGAGAGGATTCTCGTATGCGCAAAACTCATCTGCTCGCCGCCCTGTTCGCAGCGCTCGCCTTGTTTGGCTCGTCGCAGCTTCACAACACATCAGCCCAATCATCCACCTTGGGCGGCTTCACCGTCGAACAAGTGCTGAGCGCGCCCTTCGCGTCCGACCTTATTGCCGCGCCCACCGGCGAACGCATCGCCTGGGTCTTCAACATTGAAGGCAAGCGCAACCTTTGGGTCGCTGAAGGGCCGGATTTCAAGGCGCGCCAGTTGACGCAATTCAACGACGACGACGGACAGGAATTGCTCACGCCCGCCTTCACGCGCGCTGGCAAGTGGATCGTCTTTGTGCGCGGCGGCGAAGAGAACCAGGCCGGCGAAATCCCCAATCCCACCAGCGATCCCGGCGGCGCCTTGCAAGCCATCTACGCCGTCAACTATGACAAGGGCAACATCGTGCCCGTCGCGCTGGGCCGCGAGCCGGTCGTTTCGCCCGCGGATGAAGCCGCTGACAAAGTCGCTTACAGCCGCGACGGCAAGCTCTGGCTCAACACCATCGGCGCCGATCCCAAAAAGGCCGAACCCTTGTTTAACGCGCGCGGCACGCTGGGTTCGGCGCAATGGTCGCCCGACGGCAAACAACTGGCCTTCGTCAGCAATCGCGGCGATCACAGCTTTATCGGCCTTTACGATCTGGCGGCGGAGAAGCTGCGCTACGTCGCGCCCACGATTGACCGCGACAGCTTTCCGCGCTGGTCGCCGGATGGCAAACGCCTGGCCTTTGTGCGCCAACCCACGCGCGGCACGGCGCGGCGTGCGCAAGGCGAAGACCAGCCCGATCCGTGGGCGATTTGGGTGGCGGAGGTGGCGACGTTGAAAGC
>JANOWX010000266.1:0-3970 GCA_031418175.1 Acidobacteriota bacterium
TCGTTACTACGTGTTGCCGTCCGCTTTCTCTCAAAGAACTTAGTTGTCGGTGTACTTATCCTTGTTATTACTCCATTGTTTTTGCATTCGTAGTTTTCATTTTGTTGACCCGTCAGGGTGTGTGATTGGGTTGACAAATCACCGGATGAGGTAGCGTGGAAATAGGGGAACGCCTCGTCCGTTTCTTGATGCCGGTCAGCGGTTAAACCGCTGACCGGCATTTTGATTTTAGCCTGACCTTGCGTTCATCCTTGCCTGGCACTGCCATCAGCCGATGTAGCACATCTGCTGTCGCACTTCAGCCCGCTGGAAAATTCGGCTTGGGTACAGTTGATTCAGCCGCAATTGGTTGAGATTGCCTTGGCCTTGTAACACAATCCGCCATCCTGTACATAGCCCTGTCTTGTCTGTTTGCAGACGGCCAGGTGTTTCGGGCACCTCACAGAAACAAATAACATCACGCGCGCGAAATAAACTGTCGTTTGTTGCGAGCCGCGCGGGCACGGGCCCTGGCAAGGTTGGGAATGCACCGCTATGCAATTAACCGATCTTTTTGACCTTTCACTCGTGGGGCGCGCCACTGCGGCGGCGCTCGAATACGACCGCGCGGACGGCCAGGTTGCGACGCTTACGTTTGGCGAACTCGCGGCGCGCAGCAATCGGTTGGCGCGCTTACTTGCAACACGCGGGTTACAGCGGGGCGACCGGTTGGGCTTTTTTCTGCCGAACCGCGTCGAATTCATTGACCTCTTTCTGGCTTGCCTCAAACTTGGCGTGATCGTCGTGCCGATCAACGTGCTTTACCGCGAACGCGAGATCACGCACATTGTCAGCGATGCCGAACCTAAAGCCGTCGTGACCACCAACGAATTGGCCGCACACGTGCCAGCCGGCGCGGACGTGTGGGACGTTGCTGAATTGAGCGTGGCGGCGGTTCAGCATGACAGCGCGCGCGTGCGGCTGGCGCTGGATGGCGCTGACGCGGCGGCCATTGTTTATACCTCCGGCACCACGGGCCGTTCCAAAGGCGCGCTTCTGACGCATAACAATTTTCTTGCGAATACGGTCAATCTGCTGGCCTGTTGGCGCATCACCGACGCCGACCGTTATCTGGCCGTGCTGCCGCTCTTTCACGTGCACGGCCTGGGCAACGGCGTGCACGTCTGGTTGGCGAGCGGTTGCCGTATGCGCTTGGCCGAACGCTTTGACATCAAGCACGCGCGCGCTTGGTTTGACGAATTTCAACCGACACTCTTTTTCGGTGTGCCGACGGTTTATGTGCGCTTGCTGGAATTGCCGAATGAACAGGCACAACGCATCGGCGCGCGCATGCGCTTGTTCGTCTCCGGCTCCGCGCCGCTGCCCGCGCAGGTGCTCGAAGATTTTCGCGCCAAGTTCGGCCACACGATTCTCGAACGTTACGGCATGAGCGAAACGCTGATGAACATCAGCAATCCTTACGCGGGCGAACGCCGCCCCGGCGCGGTCGGCCAGCCGTTGCCCGGCGTTTCGGTCAAGCTCGTCAATGGCCAAGGGCAACCCGTGCCGGACGGTGAACCCGGTGAATTGTATGTGCGCGGCCCGAACGTCTGCGCCGGTTATTGGCGGCGGCCCGATGCCACAGCGGAAGCCTTTGTAGAAGGCCCCGATGGCCGTTGGTTCAAGACAGGCGATCTGGGCGAACGCTCCTCCGACGGCTATTACACGCTGCGCGGACGGCGCACCGATTTGATCATCAGCGGCGGTTTCAACATCTATCCGCGCGAGATCGAAGAGGTCTTGCTCGAACAACCCGGCGTGCGCGAAGCCGTCGTCTGCGGCGTGCCCGATGCGCGGCGCGGCGAATTGCCGGTGGCTTACGTCGTTGCTGATGAGCCCTTCGACGCGGCGGCGCTGGCAGCAGCCTGCCGCAACCTGCTCGCCTCATTCAAAGTCCCGCGCGCTTTTGTGCGTGTGGATGCTTTGCCGCGCACCGCGTTGGGCAAAGTGCAAAAACATTTGTTGCCGGCTTGGACAAAGTAATCCGAAGGTTGTGCGCATTGCTTGGCGCAGCTTTGGAGTGCGGCGGCTCGACGCCGCTTTGGTAAGCCTCTCGGTGGCTCGAACAATGAAAGGCCGGTCGGCAATGGCAACAACGACCCCCATTGCGTTAATCGCCGAAGGGCATACCACAGCGGCGTCGAGCCGCCGCACTCCAAAGCTGCGCCAACCCTGCGTGCTGACGTTCCCCGAATGCTTATGAATCCTGCGCTCGCTTCGTTACTCGCCTTATTACTCGCCATCATTCTTTCGATGGTCTCGCGCATCAACGTCGGGCTGGTCGCCATCGCGCTGGCCTGGCTGATCGGCGTTTATCTCGCGGGGCAGAAGCCGGATGCCGTGCTGGCGGGTTTCCCGGCGAATCTGTTTTTGACGTTGACGGGCGTGACGCTGCTGTTTGCCTGCGCCGAAACCAACGGCACGTTGGAACGGCTGGCGCAGCGCGCGGTGGGCTTGGTGCGCGGCAACCGGCGCTGGCTGCCGGTACTGTTCTTTCTGATTGCGATGATTGTTTCGACCGTAGGGCCGGGCGCGATTTCCAGCGTCGCGCTGATCGTCCCGCTGGCGATGGCGATTGGCGCACGCGCGCGCATCCCGGCTTTGCTGACCGCGTTGATGGTCGCCAACGGAGCGAATGCCGGCAACCTCTCGCCCATCAGTTCGGTCGGCGTGATCGCCAACACCAAAATGGCCGAAGCCGGTTTGGGTGGCCACGCGGGTAAGGTTTGGTTCGCCAATTTCATTGCACACGCGCTGGTAGCCCTGGTTGCTTACGGGCTGTTCGGCGGCAGCGAATTGAAAGGCGGCGCAGTCGTTGCGCTCGATGAAACGCACGCGACGCCGTTGACGCCCCCGCAATGGCTGACTATTGCCGTCATCATTCTTTGGATCATCGGGGTAGTGTTGCTGAAATGGAATCTGGGCCTGAGTGCCTTTGTCGCGGCCACCGTCTTGATCGTGCTGAACACGACCGAAGAGTCGCAAGCCATGAAAAAAGTCCCGTGGGGCGTGATCCTGATGGTCAGCGGCGTCTCGCTGTTGATTGCGCTGCTCGAAAAAACCGGCGGGATGGAGTTGTTCACCGGCCTGCTGGCGCGCGTCTCATCGCCCGGCAGCATCAACGGCGTGATCGCGTTTATCACGGGCGCGATCTCGACTTATAGCAGCACGTCGGGCGTAGTCCTGCCCGCCTTTCTGCCAACTGCGCCCAAGTTAGTCGCGCAACTCGGCGGCGGCGACCCGCTGGCGATTGCGCTGAGCATCAACGTAGGCTCGGCGCTGGTGGATGTCTCGCCGCTCTCGACGCTGGGCGCGCTGTGTATCGCGGCGGTCAATGACACGGACGAAGCGCAAGTCTTGTTTCGCCGGTTGTTGATGTGGGGGCTTTCGATGACGTTGGTGGGCGCGCTGTTTTGCCAGTTGTTCGCGGGTTGGCTTGCGCGGTTGTAGGGCAGGTGCTTTTCGGTTGTTGGTGCGGTTATAATCGCGGCGAAGGAGTCAAAGCTATGCAAACTAATTATGTGGTAACCGGCATGCTGAATGCTGATCGAACCGTGACGTTGGATGAAGCGTTGCCGTTGGAGCCGATGAAAGTGCGGCTCATCATCACGCCGCTTGAACCCCAGTAAAAGCGTTCGTATTCAGAAGTAATTGATGAAATCCATCGGCAGCAAAAAGAACGCGGACACGTCCCACCAACACGGGAAGAAGTGGATGCGTATCTTCAGGCCGAACGTGACAGTTGGGATGATTGAGCGGTGTTGGAGTTCGGCCAAGTTTTAATCCAACGTCCGGCAGAAAACTCTTGCAACCCTCTCAGCACGCCACGTATGCTTCGCCCGTCGCCGAGAGTAGCCTTCCACCAGCGCAATCTTTAAGCCGGATTGAGGGATTTACTGCTCAATCGAAATGGAGTGCCGCCATGTCCAAC
>JANOWX010000267.1:0-13444 GCA_031418175.1 Acidobacteriota bacterium
GGGGGGGGGGCGTGTCACGCTTTGCATATCTGTGGGTTTCCCACACCGCCCCCCACGCTGCAAGCGCTGCGTACCATGGGACCACGCGCGCCCGCCGCAGGCGCGCGCCGTCTCCGGCATACGCTTTCAAGGGACTGCGACAACAGCCCCACAAACCAAAAGGAGATCGCAAAATGACAAGACAGCTTACTAAGCTCTTCCTGACGTTCAGCGCCTTGCTGCTCGCCCTTTCACTAACCCCGTTGGCCTTCGGGCAAACCAAAGCGCCGGCGAAAGCGAAAGCCAAGACGGCGGCGCCCGCGCCCATCCCACGCCAACTGCTCAGACTGCAATTCCTGCGCATCAAGTCCGGCATGAATGCGGAGTGGCAGGAATTCCGCAAGAACGAAACGCTGCCGATGCTGCGGCAAGCCGGGACCAAAGAGCAGACCGTCTCGGCGGTGACGCTATTCGGCGGAACCGGCTACCTCATCGTCACTCCCATCGAAAACCTGGCCGGGTACGACGGCCCCGGCCCCGCCGTCAGAGCGCTCGGCCAGGAAGGCGCGAACGCCTATAACGCCAAGGCCGGGCGCTTCACCGAAAGCTTGCACTCCATCGCCCTGGAGACGCGGCCTGAACTAAGCATGCCGCCAGCGCCGGGTTATCAAACCAAGCTGTTCGTCGTCACCACGACCACCGTCGCACCGGGGCACGATGAGGAATACGAAAACCTCGTCAGAACCTCGGTGCTGCCAGCCATCAAGAAGTCCGCTCCCAAAGGCTACCTGATTGGCCGTGTGGCTTATGGCGGCATGACCAATCAATATATGTCGGCGGTGTTCGTTGATTCCTGGGCCGATCTGCAACGCTACCGCGAGGCTTTTGCCAAAGAATCGGCAGCCGCCCGCATCGGCCCGAAGAGCGCTGGGATCGTGACGGGCCGCGAGAATGCCGTCTACCGCTTCGTCCCTGAACTGAGCATTGTGCAGGCGGGGCAGTAGGCCGAGATGCGCGTCCCCTTTGTAGGAGCGGATTGATTCGCTGCGTAACGAATAAATTCGTTACTACTACACCGACAACTAAGTTCTTTGAGAGAACAAGACGCAACCACGTAGTAACGATTTCAATCGTTCAGTCCTGGCAGTCCTGGCCGCAGCACAAAACGAATAAATTCGTTACTACGTGTTGCCGTCTGCTTTCTCTCAAAGAACTTAGTTGTCGGTGTACTACGAGGGTGTCGGCGTAAGCCCATTGTCCGGCCAGCGTCGCGCGCGTCAGCGCGGTTTGTGTGAAGCCATTTGCGAACAGCCGAGCGGCGAGTTTAGCTCCGTTGACAAGAGCCATTTTGCCGTACCCGCTGACGCGCTGGACGCTGGCCGGTATTCGAGTTATGACGATGGCCTGGACTTTAGCGCAGCCGGCGTGACAGAAAATGGTGATCTCGCTGCTGCGCCGGTTGTAGCTGTCCAGGCCATCGCCGCCCATGGCCCGGCGGATTCAAAGTTGCCCATTCATTGTTTGGGAGCGGGTTTGGCTTTGGCGCGCATTGCGTGGCTGGGTTGAGTTCGGCCAGACGCAACCAAGCGCTGGCTGCCGTGCGATTGGCGGAGAGCAACGCAATGGCCGATGAACTCCGCAGAAAATTGCGGCGCGTCAGTTCGTGGGCTGCAGTTTTCACGGCGGCGTGCTCCTGTGCCAGAATGCTGGCGGTCAATCCCGACTATTCCAACTCAACCACGGAGGTAAAACATGGTCATCACTCGCAACCTGCAATTCAGCGGTTCGAAAGGCGAAACGGATTTGGAAACCTTGTTTGACAGCGGCTCAACCTATTCCTGCGTCAGCCCCGAAGCGGTTGAGGCGCTGGAAATTCTGACTCCGCTCCGCCACCCGTTACTGGTGGAGACGGCTAGCAAGGGACATTTCCTGGAGATCAAGAACGTCACGCGGCTGGAATTTATGTTGAACGGCTTGCGTCTTTCCGATGAGTTCATGGTCGTCCCGGGTTTATCCGAGGAAGCCATCGTCGGCGCCGTCACGATGCAAAAATGGAAGATCAAACTCGACTTCGAACACGATCAGGTCGTCACCGACCCGCGCGCCAGCCGCCTGATCTTGAAATAGGCGCGGCTCATTGCGGCACGACAGCGATGGCTTCGATTTCCAACAGCCATTCGTCGCGCGCCAGCCGGACGACTTGCACCGCCGTGCTGGCGGGCGGTTGTTGCGTGTTGAAGTATTGATTGCGCACTTCGCGCAAGACCGCCAGGTGCGCCATGTCTGTGAGGTAGTTGTTCAGCTTGACGACGTGCGTGAAATCAGCGCCGACCGAGGCCAGCGCCGCTTTCAGATTTTCAAACACCTGCACACACTGCGCGCGGAAATCGCCTTTGCCGACGAGATTGCCGTCTTTGTCCTGCGCGACCTGGCCCGCGATGTAAACGGTGCGGCCCGCCAGCACTTCGACCACGTGCGAATAGCCGCGTGGTTTGGCGATGGCGGGCGGATTGCTGAAACGCGCGGACGTTTTGCCTTGGCCTTTTGCCTTGGGTTTGGTTTGCGCGTTCGCGTTGGCGCTCAGCAGCGTAGCGCCCGCGCCTGCCAGCACTTTGCGGCGTGTCAGTTTTTTCATTGAGGCCACCTCGCTTTCTGTTTTAGAAATTCGCCCGTGCTTTCCAGACTGTCCGGCTGTGCGGTTGAAAAAACGCTGGGCGGATATTCGGATTGATACTTCGCCATGTCGTGCGCGTAAAGCTCGGTGTTGATCTCGGGCAGCTTGTGGCGCGCGCGGAAGGCGCCGATGGGAATCGTGCCGATGACGGCGGCTTCGTGTTCGTTGTTGGCCTGGACGACCAGGGCGCCGCGCGGGCCGATGATGGCCGAACTGCCCGCCCCGGCGTCTTCAAAGAAGTTCGGATTGTCGGGCGAGACGGCGTTGTTGATGTGCACGCCGTAAACGCTGTTGGTGCGGCAGGCGAATTTCAAATCTTCCTGCGAACCGCCGCCGCTGGCCGTGCGCACGATGATCTCGACGCCCTTGACCGCCATCGTGCGGAACAGTTCCGGCTCCCACTGGCACGACGAACAACCTAGATTGCCGATGTCTGTGCGTGCAATCGGAATCACCGCGTCCCAGCCATACATTTCGACGTACCGATCCAGCACGTCGTAAACCGACGAGGTGAACAATTCAAAACCCAAAAACGCCAGGCGGATGTTGCGCTGCTTCCAGTGTTTGGCGATGACCTGGCCGGCGGGGTTGATGATGACGGTGGCGCTGATCAGATGGCCGGGCCAGTCTTTGTCGCGCAGGTAGGTGCCAAAGGTGATGTAGCAGTTGTATTCCTTGGCCTTCGCGCCGATGGCTTCGGTTTCGGGGCCGGGGATTTCGCGCGCGATGCTGAGCGCCTGTTTGCGCGACCATTTGTCCCAGCCGGTGATGGGGAACTCGTGAAAGCAGAGCAGGTCTTTGCGTCCGCCGTAATACTGCGCCTTGTCAATCAGCCGGAGCATGTGCTCGAGGTTGGCTTTCAAGCCCGGCGCGGGATTGCCGCCCTCCACGGCGCGCACGCGCGATTGAATGGCGGCGGCCTGGATTTCGGGCTGGCGCAACGGCACGGTCGCGTATTTGTTGCCGTTGAAGCGGACGGGTTCGATTTGTTGTGCGGGTGGCGCAGCTTGCGGCGTGCCCTGTAGCAAAAGCCCGGCAGTAGCGGTTGCCGCAGTGTCGCGCAATAACTTGCGCCGCGAAAGATGGTTGCTCATGGATGCTCTCTCTGTGAGTGAAAATTGAAAACGCGCGGCGCAAGCATCGCATGCGCTGGTTTGCCCGTCCATAGACGATCTGACAAAACTCAACGCACGCGATATTGCACCGCGTGCTGGCACTAAACAGGATGTTTCGGGGCAGCGACCTTGCTCAGCAAAGGCGCCCTAATTCGACTTGCCGTCGCTGCCGAAGTATTCGCGGTAACTGGCGATCCTGCCGTCCCGGATGTCCCACGAAACGGTCACACGGTTGCGATACATCTCGCCGCGCAACAGCCCTTCGTCGCGGAACTCAAACACGATAGTCTTTTCGTTGGCGGTCATGCGCAACAGTTCGACCACCTGCAAACCCTGACTATAGACCTCGCGCACGTAGCTGAAAAATTCCTGCGCCTTGGCCTTGCCTTGGTGGTGGCCTTTGTATTGGCCGGCCGGGAAATAAAACTCGAAATCATCGGCGAGCATGGCGAGAAAATCCTGCCATTCGCCTTGCGCCAGTCCAAGTTTGAACGCTTCGAAGCCGCGCAGACCTGTACTCAACGTCTGTGCGATCAGTTGCGAGTCAACTGCGGGCGCCGCCATTTTTGTTACCGCTTTTGGAGCCATGAGGATTGATCCTTTCTTTGCTTGGGTCTTTGCTTGGGTCTTTGCTTGGGTCTTCGCTTGGGGCGTTGTTGATCTCGTGGGTACATTTTGCATTCTTACTTGCGCGTTGCTTTCAGACAGCACTTTCAACTTGCCGAAAGTGTCATATCGTTGACCTCCTCGGCGTTAGTTCGCTCTGGACACTTTGTTCACTTATGGTGAATCCTCAGACTCTTTTGTTACAGCCAAAAGAGCTATACTTTATGTGAAAACCCACAAGAAATTAGGAAAATTGTTCCCAAAGACGTTGTTTTGTGAGTATTTTTTACCCGGTGTAAGTCTGACACTGACAAGACTACAAACCTCACTACAAACGATGTTCAAGACAGTCCCAGCTTAAACAGTGCGACTGTGTGCAAGCGGGTATCAGCAGGCGCCGGACAGCGCGAATCTTTGCGGGATTGCCGCACGCTAGAGGCTGCGGGGACGATCATAAGCTGCCGTGAGCGGCAACTGTGCCGGGATCGTCCCGGGCTTGTCAGGCTGCTGCTGAATTTGGCGAAAGCCCGTATTGTCATAAGCTTAAGACAAATGTATAGTGACGGCCGTCAGACAAAAGCTGCCTGCTTTTGTTCCAGTTTTAATACCAATCCGCATTTTTGGTCGCGCACACTTTTCAGGCGCGCAAACACACATTGGCAATGTCGAACCAAGCCAATCCTTATCTGAATCCGGCTGGGCTGATTTTCGGCGGCTATGGCGGCGCGGGTGATCTGTTGCGCAAGAACGCCGCAGTGCTGGGCCAGCAGACCGGTCTGAGCTTCAACGGATTTGGCTACGACGTGCGGTTGTCGTGGCGTGAAGTGAACGCGCGCGCCAATCGTTTTGCGAATGAACTGCAAAAGCTGGGCATTCAACGCGGCGACCGCGTGGCGCTGTTCGCGCGCAACTCGCACCAATGGGTCGAAGCCCTGTTCGCCCTCTCCAAAATCGGCGCGGTGGGCGTGACCGTCAATTACCGGCTGACCGTGCCCGAAATCGTCTACATCGTCGGCAACGCGGGTGCGCGCGCCATCATTTGCGGTGCGGCGGAAGCCGAGACTGCGCGCGTGGTGGCGAACAACGTGGACAGCGTGCGCTGGCTGATCGGCGTGAATGGCGCAAGCGGTTCCGGCATTGAGGAATACGAAACGCTGGTGGCGCGGGGCGATGAACGCGAGCCGCAGTTGGACGCGCCGCTCGGCTTCGATGAGCCGGCGTTGTTGCTTTACACCAGCGGCACGACGGGCTTTCCGAAAGGCGCGGTTTATACGCACGGCAGTTTGCTGGTGGGCATGTTCGTGCACGTCCACGCCATCGGCAGCCGCCGCACGCATCGGGTGATGTTGCCCTCGCCGCTTTATTCGGCGGCGGGTATCGCCGGGATTTATTGCGCCGTCTTCGCCGGTTCACAGATCGCGCTGCTCAACTTTGAAGCCGAGGCGGCGCTCGCCACCATCCAGCGCGAACGCATCACCTTTACCAACCTGGTGCCGACGACGATCCAGATGTTGCTGGCGCGCGAAGACATCGGCCGTTACAACCTGTCGTCGCTGGAGGTGCTGCTCTATGGCGGTTCGCCGATGCCCGAACCGGTATTGCGCGACGCCATGATTAAGCTGCTGAATTGCGGCTTCCGCCAAACCTTCGCGGCGACCGAGACCGGCTGTTCGGGTACGGTGCTGGAACCGCGCGAACACCGCGAGGCGTTGGAAGACCTAGCGCTCGCGCATCGCTTGCTCTCGTGCGGACGCCCGCAGGTGTGCGTGGATGTGCAGGTATTCGGCGCAGATGGTCAGGTTTTGCCGCCGAATGAAGTTGGCGAGATCGGCGTGCGCACCGAAGCGAATATGACCGGCTATTGGAACAACGCCGAAGCCACGGCCAAGACGATGCGCGACGGCTGGGTCTTCACGGGCGATATGGCGCGCGTGGATGAAGACGGTTATGTTTACCTGGTGGATCGCAAGAACGATTTGATCGTCAGCGGCGCGCTCAATGTTTATCCGTCCGAAGTCGAGCGCGTGCTGTACACGCATCCGGCGGTCTACGAATGCGCCGTCATCGGCGTGCCTAGCGCACAGTGGGGCGAGGCCGTCAACGCGGTCGTGGTTGTGCGCGAAGGCATGACGCTGAGCGAGGCTGAATTGATCGCGCATTGCGAAGGCCAATTGGCTGGCTTCAAAAAGCCGAAGTCGGTAGACTTCGTGGCGCAACTGCCGCGCAACCTGACCGGCAAGGTTTTGCGGCGCGAATTGCGCGAACAATACTGGCAAGGCCACGAACGCAAGATTTGAAAACGCAGGACGGAAACGATGGCGAAAGCGGCGGACATCACCACCAAACGCATGATCGGCGGCGCGCCCGAAGTCTGGGCCAAGTGGACGGCGCCGATTCAAACGATTACCGCCATCGAGGTGGTGACGGGCGAATATCAATGGCTCGGGCGCGCGTCAGACGTGGTCTTGCGCGTGCGCAGCCCGGAAGCCGGCGAATTCATTCTCATCATCGAGGTGCAGTTGTATTTCGATCCGGCGATGCCCGTGCGCCTGCGCGCCTACAGCGGGCTGGCCGAAGAGAAGCACGGCCTGCCGGTGTATCCCGTCGTCATCTATTTGCTGCCGCCGCGTCCGGGCACGCGGATTGTTGAACGTTACGAATCGAATTTTCTGGGTTTGCAGGCGCGCCAGGACTTCCGCGTCATCAACGTCTGGGAAATTGACTTGGCGGAGATTTGGGCGGCGGATGTGGCGCTGTGGCCGCTGGCCCCGCTCGCGCGCGGCGGCCAGGAAGAAGTCGTGCTGGTGCGCGCCAAAGATCAGGTGGCGGCGGATGAAACGCTGCGCAACGCGGGCCGCGTGCCCGAAGTCGAGGCGCAACTTGCCACCATGGGCAGTTTCGTTTTTACCCCGGCAGTGATCAACCGGGTTTTTGGAGACCATATGTCAGACTGGGTTGTGCAATCACCGCTGTATAAAGACATCGTGCGCGAGACGCGGATGGTGGCTTTGCAAGAAGGCCGGCAAGAAGGTCGGCAAGAAGGCCGGCAGGAAGGCCGGCAGGAAGGCCGGCAGGAAGGCCGGCAGGAAGGCCGATTGGCAGTGTTAGTGCCCTTGCTGCAAGGACGCTTTGGCGCGCTCGGCGACGAGTTGCTGGGGCGCTTGCGCGAGTTGTCAGCAGAGCGTCTCGACGCTTTGGCGGACGCCTTTTACAGCATTCAAAACCGCGACGAGTTGGCGCTTTGGCTGACGCGCGCCGAAGCAACAGCGCAGAATGGACAGAACGGAGGGCAACAGCAGAATGGACAAAGCTGAGATGATTCCGCTGTGGTCGGATATGTTCGAGCGCTTGCGCGCTTACCAATGGGCCGTGCTGGACGCGGTGTATTTCATCCTGGGATTTACCTGCCGGATTGACGATGCCTTGCAGGCGCGGCTGGAAAACCTGACTTTGCAGGACCTGACCGCCTTGCGCGCCGACGTCATGCAATTTCGTTCGCAGGCGGATTTGGAGCAGTGGCTCGACGCGCACGAAAACACGCTCCTCGAGCCGTACAAGCTGGAGATTCGCGCGCGGCTGACGAACGGCTTCTTTGAGGCCGTACACGCGCAGGCCGTGCAACGGAGCGCCGCCGCATGACACGCGCCATAGACATCGTCGTCAATCTCTGGACGCAGGAAATCACCCAGCACTATCCGCCCGAACTCGACCAGTTCTGGGACTTGATCCACATCCTCGAAATGACCAAGCGCGGCGTCACCGTCGCCGAAGAGTTGCAGATGATGGATGAAGCCGGTGTGGACAAAGGCTTGCTCGTCGCCACCACCGGCGCGCCGGTCGGTTCGAGCATCTTTTTTGAAAAGCCCTTTGAGAAGATCGCCGCCGTCTGCGCCGCGCATCCCGACCGCTTCAAAGGCATCATCGGCGTCAATCCGTCGCGCATCATGACCTGGGTGCGCAAGCTCGAAGTCGCGGTCAAAGAGTATGGCTTCGTCGGCGCGCATCTCTATCCGCATTGGTTCGACGCGCCGCCGGATGATCGTATGTACTATCCGTTTTACGCCAAGTGCGCCGAACTGGGCGTGCCGATTCAGATTCAGGTCGGGCATTCGGCGCAATGGTTTTTGCGCACCGTGGCGCAACCGATCACGCTGGATCGCGTGGCGATAGACTTCCCGGAACTGAAGCTCGTCGGCATCCACATCGGCCACCCGTGGACGGAAGAGATGATCTCGCTGGCCTGGAAGCATCCGAACGTGTTCATCGGCACCGACGCGCATCTGCCGAAGTACTGGGATGCCTCGCTCATCAAATTCATCAACTCGCGCGGCCAGGACAAAGTCATGTTCGGCACCGACTGGCCGGTCGTGGATTTCAAACGCGCTATGGAAGAACTCGACAAGTTGGAATTGCGCGACGGGCCGAAGCGCAAGCTGCTGGTCGAGAATGCCGCGCGCGTCTACAAACTCGAAAACTGGCTGTAAGCAACCGGAGGAAATGCATGGCGAAATTGAAAACGGCGAAACCCGCGCGCGGCAAGAAAGCTGACGCCTGGGTCAAGCAGGAACTCAAAGAACAGAAGGCGCGCTACAAACAGATCGAGCACGCCATGAACGTCGAACTCGCGCCGCAACGCGAAATCTGGTATGCCGAATTCGAGCAGCGCATCCAGACGCGCGGCTTCAACACGCACGCCGACATCCGGCGCAAGATCAAACCCGAAGAGCTTTATCCAAAACCGAAGCGCAAAGCGAAAGTCGTGTTTTAAGGAGCGCAAGTCATGGCAGTTGCAGCGGCAGTCATCAACAAGCTGGCGAAAGAGCAGTTGGCGAAAACGGCGCGGCGGAACGGTTCTGCCTGTCCACCGTTGGTCGCGGGCGACCGGCTGACGCGCGCCGAGTTCGAGCGGCGCTACGAAGCCACGCCTGAACACGTCAAAGCTGAATTGATCGGAGGGGTTGTTTATATGCCATCACCCTTAGGTTGGTCGCACGCTTATGCCACTAGGCTCATCAGTATCTGGCTGGGCAATTATCAAGTTGCCACATCCAATGTGGATGGCGGCGACAACGCCACCACGCGCATGGGCGATGATGACGAACCGCAGCCTGATGCTTCATTGCGTTTGATCGAAGGCGGCACTTCGTGGCTCAGTGCGCCCGTACAAACACCGCGCGGCAAGACGGTCTATTTGGAAGGCGCGCCCGAATTGATCGTCGAAGTGGCCTTCAGCACGGCCTACTATGACACGGGCGACAAACAGGAAGCCTACCGACGCAACGGCGTCAAAGAATATCTGGTCTGGCTGTTGTCCGAAGAACAGTTCATCTGGTTCCGGCTGTAAGACGGGGATTACGTCCGCGTCAAACCCGACCGGCGCGGCGTGATCGAAAGCACCGTCTTCCCCGGCTTGCGTTTGAAGGTCAAAGCCCTGCTGGCAGGCCGTATGAATGAAGTGTTGGCCGAATTGCAGGCCGGTCTGGCTTCGCCCGCGCACGCCGCATTCTCCGCGCAACAGTCGCGCAAATTGAAAACCACTACACGCCGCAAACGGCGCTGAACTCAAGGAGAGCTACACCGCAATGGCACGCCCGCATATCGAACCCTACGTTGACCGCGAGGTCGAATTCAAAAAGATGACGCTGCCCGGCTTCCCGCTGGGTATGCACTACAAGCTGCTGAGCATTGACCGCGACACCGGCGCCTGCACGATGACCGTGCAATACGAAGCCGGCTACCACCAGCCGCCCACCGTCTGTTATTCCGACGTAGAGTTGTTGGTGATGGAAGGCGGCTTGCAAGTCGGCGAACAGCGCTGCGGCCCCGGCTATTATTTCTTCGTGCCCAAAGGTGTCGCGCTGCCCGCGCTCACCAGCGACAAAGGCGCGCTCTGCCTGTTGATGTACAACGACGCTGAGCCGCATCTGGTCGAATCGGATCAGGACGTAGAGGGCGCCGAACGCGAGCAATTCATCAAGCTGCAAGCTTATGACGACATGCCCTGGCAGGTGCCGACGCTCTTTCCGCAAACGGCGTCGGGCTGTTTGCTGAAACTGTTGCGCTTTGACGAAAAGACGCACGCGATGACCTTTCTTTATTCGATGGTACCTGGCTTCTGGCAGGACAACATCTCGTACCACGATTGTTCCGAAGAGGCCTATCACATCTACGGCACGTCGTGGATGATGCAATTCGGCGAGTTGCCGACGGGCGGATATTTCTATCGTCCGGCGTACATCAACCACGGCGCCTTTGCCAGCGAACACGGCGTGCTGGCGTTTGGCCGCACCGACGGCGAATTGCACAACCACTTCCACTGGAATCCATGGTCAAACCCGGAAGAGAACGCCGACCGCGCCGCCGCGCGCCTGACGCGCCAGAAACCCGAATTGCACAAGTGGATCATCGCCACCGATCACAATCACATTCACTTCAACGACTTTGAATTTCCCGAAGACGGTTACGACCACGCGCACGTGGACGCGCAAGGCGGGCTGCGCAAACACAAACACAAATGAGAGAAGTCGGAATTCGGAAGTCGGAATTTCCTGTTGCCTACTACCGAATACCGACTTCAGACTTCTCCCAACTATGGCCAAACCCAGCACAGTCTTTGTCAGCAAGCGCATCCCGCTCTACTACCAGTTAGAGAATTTGCTGCGCGAAAAGATCACCTCAGGCAAGTTTGTCGAGGGCGACCGGCTGCCGACCGAGAGCGAATTGATCCGGCTATACGGCGTCAGCCGCATCACCGTGCGCCAGGCTTTGACCGCGCTCGCTGACGAAGGCTTGATTGACCGCCGCCAGGGCCGTGGCACCTTCGTCGCCGAACGCCGCAGCGCCAAACGCCGCCCCTTCGAGGGTCAGACGCACCTGACCGGTTCGCTCGACGAAGTCATCGCGATGGGCGTGGATACGCCGGTCAAGGTGATTGAGATGCATCGTATCGAAGCTGATCAACACGAGGCCGAACTGCTGGGCCTGCAACCGGGCGAGCCGGTCTACCGCCTCAAACGGCTGCGTTCGCGCGCAGGCAAGCCGTACAGCTTCATCGTCAACTATCTGCCGGCGGAGATCGGCGCGCGCCTCACCCGCGAAGATTTGAGTTCGGGCGCGCTGCTGCAACTGCTCGAAACCAAGTTCGGTCTCAAGCTCAAGGACGCCAAGCAACAAATCACCGCCGCGCTGGCCGACCCTTACGTCGCCGGACTGTTGGATGTGCGCGTCGGCTCGGCGCTACTCAGCATCGAGCGCACGGTTTACACGACCGAAGGCAAACCAGTCGAATATGTGCACGTGCTCTATCGCACCGATTTGTATAGCTACACCGTGTACCTGACGCGCGATCAGGAGAATGGCAAGAAACCACGGGCGCGTAAGAAGTGAGCAAACGATGTACGGCAAACTGTTAGTTTGCCGTTGACTGGTGGGCGAGGCGACTGGTCGCAACGAACGCTCTGAAGACCGAGACCACGGCAAACTAACAGTTTGCCGTACACCTGAAACCTATGAGCTACGATCTACTCATCAAAAACGGCACCGCGGTTTTCCCCTATCACGGCACGGTCAAATGCGACCTCGGCGTGCGCAACGGCAAGCTCGCCGCCATCGCCGACGACATCGCCGCCAGCACCGCCGCCCAAGTCATTGACGCGCGCGGCAAATATGTCTTCCCCGGCGCGGTGGATTCGCATTTCCACGTCGGCATCTACCGTCCGCATTCGGAAGACGCCGAGAGCGAATCGCGCTCGGCGCTGGTGGGCGGCGTTTCGACGCTTATCAGTTACTGGCGCACCGGGCAGCATTACCTGAACAAGACTGGCGCGTACAAAGACATCTTTCCCGAAGTGCTAGCGCTTTCGACCGGCAACTTTCACACCGATTACTGCTATCACATCGCGGTGATGACGGCGGCGCAACTCGACGAAGTCGAATGGCTGGTTGAACACGCCGGCGTCGGCTCGTTCAAGTTTTATATGTTTTATAAGGCGTTGAACCTGGCCGCGAGTTCGACCAAAGGCAGTGATTACACGATGGCTGAGAACTACGACCTCGGCCATCTTTACGAACTGATGACGCGCGTCGCGCAAATGGCGGCCAGGCACCGCGACAAAGCGCGCATCTCGCTCTCGCTGCATTGCGAGAATCCCGAACTCATCCGCGTGTTTATCGAACGCGCGAAACAGCAAGGATTGACGGGCCTGAAAGCCTACAGCGAAGGCCGTCCGCCGCTGACCGAACGCCTCTCCGTCCACGAAGCCGCCATCCTCGCCGATGCGACCGGCTGCCCGATCAACCTGTTGCACCTGTCTTCGCGCGATGCTTTGCAGGCCGGCATTGACGTGCGGCGGCAATATCCGGCGCACGACATCAAGCTCGAAACCACGCTGCACCACCTCGCGCTCGATCACGAAACGCTGGACGCTAGTGGCCACGGCATTCGCGGCAAAGTGAATCCGCCGATCCGCACGCGCGAGCACTCCGAATTTCTTTGGGCAGGCATCAAGAGCGGCGCGGTGGACACCGTCGTCAGCGATCACGCCTGTTGCGGCGAAGAGCACAAACACGCGGACGACCTCTGGGGCAGCCTGCCGGGTTTCGGCGGCGCTTCGATCCTGTATCCGGTGCTGCTCAGCGAAGGCTGCCACAAACGCGGCGTCAGCTTGCAACGCGTGGCCGAATTGGTCAGCGCCAACCCGGCGCGCAACTTCGGCCTCTACCCGCGCAAAGGGGCCATCGCCATTGGCAGCGACGCCGATTTCGCCATCGTGGATATGGAGAAGGAACAACCGATCACGGCGGAACTTTGCCAATCGGCGCAAGATCACACGCCGTTTGAGGGCTTCATGACCAAAGGCTGGCCGACGCACACCATCGTGCGCGGCTACGTGAAATTCGCCGACGGCAAGGTGAGCGAGGACAAAATCGGCGAGTTCATCAAACGCCCAACTGCTTTGCACACGGGCGCGTAGCTTGTTTGGAGTGCGGCGGCTCGACGCCGCTTTTCGTTCGCTGCTAAGCCTGCCGGGAAACCGGAAGCTTCCGCCTGCGAAAGAAAAGCGGCGTCGAG
>JANOWX010000268.1:0-2768 GCA_031418175.1 Acidobacteriota bacterium
GGTGAAGCGTCCAGCGAGGGTCGTCTCCCAGTAACTATCGGTCATTTCTTCGATGATGGTGCGATAGCGCTCTTCGCTTTGCCGGACGGCCTCTTCCGCCTCGATGCGCTTGGTGATGTCCATCATCGTACCGACATAACCGGTCAGTTCGCCCGTTTCTGAAAGGATCGGCGCCGAGCAGCTATGGATCCAATGCAGGCGGCCCTGCTTATCCCGGATCCTGAACTCGTTGAGGCGCTCGCGCCCGTCTCTTTCGGCGCCGCGTTGCGCCAGCAGTGCGGTCAGGTCTTCAGGCAATAACGCCGCCGCCCAGCCGTGGCCGAGCGTTTCCTCAAAACTCAAGCCCGACAGTTCGTGCCAGTGCGCGTTGCTATAGATGTTGTTTTTCTGCGCATCCATTTCAAAGATGCTCATCGGCGCGGCGGCGCTGAGCGTGCGAAAGCGGTTGGCGCTGGCTTGCAACTCCGCCGTGCGCGCACTGATTTGCTGTTCGACACTTTCATTGAGGCGCTCCAGGTTGACTTGCCGGGCGGCGCTCGCGCGCATCTCGCGCACGCCGCGCAGACAAGCCAGGCCGAGGAAGAAGTCTGCCAAGAGCACCCAGCCCGCGTGTTCGAGCCAACGCCAAGGGCCGGGCGTGAGCAGGCCGTAAATTGACTGCGGCCAAAAGCTGCCGCGCAGATAATGGTCTAACGCCGTCACCAGCGTGGCCGGTATCAACACGCGCCAATCGCGGTAAAAAGCCAGGCAGGCGAGCCCGCCGAAGATGTGTAAGTGCGTCTCGGGCCGTCCGCCGGTCAGGTAGATCAGCAAACCGGACATCAGCATCTGCCCCGCGGCGATGCTGTAACGCGTCACGGCCCAGCCGGGCCGGCACAGCGCCAACCAGACGGGCAAGAGCGTGATAATCCCGCCTGGCACTAGCGCGGCCCAAACATGTACCCAAACATGTAAGTGAGGCTGGCCCGCCGCTGCCGCCCAGGCGTTGGGCGCAATCCAAAAGGCGGCGGCAAGCCCGGCCACCCATTGCGCCAGCAGCAACGCCGCGAACATGCGGTCGGTTTGCCGGTAAGTTTGTTGTTGCTGCCCGCGAAAAACCGCGGCGGTGCGCGCGGCAACATTCCCCACGGATTGCATACTTGAACTCCCACTGTTCGGTCAGCGCTGAATGCGGCAAACAGCGCGCAACCACCCTTGAAGCAACGCAGGCAAAGCTGCGTCGAGCCGCCGCACTCCAGACGTTAGCCACGAAGTATTTACAGCCAGGTTTTTCATTGATCCTTTTGCAAGATGACCAGGTCAACGCGGCGATTCAGCGCGCGGCCTGCGGGCGTGTTGTTATCCGCCAGCGGCCGTTCGCTGGCATAACCGGCCACCGAGAGCCGGGCCGGCGCAATGCCGCGTGCGGCCAGTTGCGCCAAAACAGTCGAGGCGCGGGCCGATGACAATTCCCAATTCGATGGGTAGCGCACCGTGGCAATCGGTGTGGCGTCGGTGTGCCCTTCGACCCGAATCTGAGTGCGCGCGCTGCTGAGCGTGTCGGCCAGCGTATCAATCAAACTGCGCGCATCGTCGCGCACTGCCGCTTCACCGGCGGCGAAAAAGCCGGCCTCGGCCAGCGATACGACAAAGCCGCTGGCGGTCGTTCGTACCCGCGCGCGTGAGCGCAGCATTTCGTTTTGCGCCAGGGCGCGTTCGACCGCCGCGCGCGCTTCGACGACTGCTTCGCCGCCTGGCAACACGCCCGTGCCGCCCGCTGGCCCCGTAGCCGCAGGTGTTCCGGCGATTTGCTGGCTCAGCGCGGCGGCCAGCGCCAGCGCCCGCTCGTGGTCGGCGGCGGCATAGAGCACGGCGAAGAGCGCAAACAGCAAGGTCATCAAATCAGCGTATGAAACCAGCCAGCGGTCACGGTGCTGTGTGTCAGCGTCAGCCTGACGGGCGGGCGGGCGGCGGCGCGCCTTGTGGTCGTTGTGCTTGATCATCGGTTGTCCCTCTCAACCGCCATACCCGGTTTGATTGGCCAGGTGCGCGGCGATGGCGGCGGGCGTTTCGTGTGCGGCAAACGCGACCAGCGCTTCGGCCAGCACCTCGCGGCGTTTCATGCGCAAACGATGTTGCTCGCGCAAGCGCGCGGCCAGCGGGAAGAAAACCAGATTGGCCACGCCGATGCCGTAAATGGTCGCCACAAACGCCGTGGCAATTCCCAAGCCCAACGCGCTCGGATCGGCCAGTGAGCGCAAGACATAAATCAGCCCCAGCACCGCGCCGATGATGCCGAAGGTCGGCGCATAGCTGCCGGCCGCATCGAGTGTCGCCACTTCGCCCAGCCCGCGTTCGTCTTCCGCATCGAGTATGCAATTGAGCCGTTGCCGCACGATCGCCGGTTCGGCGTAATCGGCAATCAACGCCAGCCCTTTGGCCAAGAGCGGGTCTGCGCTGTTATTGGCATGCGCTTCGAGCGCGCGCACGCCTTCGCGTTTGACCAGCCGGGCCAGCCAGGTCAAACGCGCCAACCCGGCTTCCAATTCGTCATCCTGTTCGCGGAAGCAATAGATGTAAGTCGCGTGGATGGCTTCTTGCAGTCCGCCCAGGCCGCGCCGGACGACGACCGCGCCCAGCGTCCCGCCGCACACGACGAGCGCCGCCGTCGGTTGCCACAGAAACCGCAAGCGGATGCCTTCCAACAACGCGCCGCCGCCAAGCGCGGCCAAGCCGATCAACCATCCGATCAAAACTGAAAAATCGCGGCGTTTCATAAAGGTGTTTAG
>JANOWX010000269.1:0-3059 GCA_031418175.1 Acidobacteriota bacterium
CGCTCCACGTCGAGCGGCGAAAGCGCGGGCGCGGTAGTCAACACCTGCACCTGCACGTTGGTCACGTCCGGCACGGCGTCAATCGGCAGTTGCCGGAAGCTGTAAAGTCCCGCGCCGATGAGCAACACGACGGCCAGCAACACCAGCAGCCGTTGCGAGACAGAAAAGCGAATGAGTGTGTTAATCATCAGTGTTCCTCCCCCAGTTCGCCTTTTTGCAACTGCGATTTGAGCGTGAAGCCGCCCTTCGTTACGACGCGTTCGCCGGCTTTCAAGCCACCCGTGATTTTCCGGTAACCGCTACTTTCGCCGCCCAGTTCAACTTCGCGTACCTTGAAATGTCCTGCCTCTTTTTCGTCGGCGACGAAGACGATGGTGCGATTCCCGATGCGCTGAATCGCGGCTTCGGGAACGGACAGTTCCTCGCTCGGCGTCGCTTCCGCCAACCCGGTATGAAATTCGACTTCGACGAACATGCCGCCTTTGAGCCGTTCGCCCACATTGGCGAGTTCGACGCGCACCTTGGCCGTGCGCGTCTCCTCGTTAAGCTGCGGGTCAATGTACGTGATGCGACCGGAACGCGCGTCGCCGCCGAGCGTTGCCGATGAGACGCGCGCCGCTGTGCCAACACGCAACCGGCTGACTTGCGCTTCCGGCACGTTGGCGATGACCCAGACGGTCGAGAGATTGGCGATGGTGAAGAGCGGTTTGCCCGGTTCAATCCCCGCGCCAGCGTTGACCAGCCGCTCCGTCACCGTGCCGGAGATGGGCGCGCGCAATACGATCAGCGACGTATCCCGCTTGTGATCGTCGCCGTGTTCGCCGTGTTCGTCCTTGCTGACCGGCGCGCCGAGCGATTTCATCTCATCGCGGATGTGCGCGACATCCACGCGCGCGGTCTCGACCTCGGCGCGAGCCTCTTGAAGCTCCTTGTTGAGCGCGATATTGCTTTGAAAGTCATACTCGGCCTTCGCTGTTTTATAAGCCGTCTCCGCCGCGATCAGGTCTTTGCCCGCGCCCGCGCCGAGTTCGATGAGCTTGCGCGTCCGGTTGAGCGCGGCTTCGGCTTCATCGAGCCGCGCGTTCGCCGACAACACCGCCGCGCGGTTTTCGGCTTGTTGCACGCGCTTGAGATTGCGTTCGGCGAGCGCGAGCTTCGTCTCGGCTTCGTGCAGCTTGCCATGCATTTGCGCGATCTGCGGGCTGGCGATGACGGCCAGCGGCTGCCCCGCGCGCACGCGGTCGCCGAGCGCGACATTGACCCGCTCGACGCGCCCCGATACCAGCGGCGTAGCCTGTTGCGTCTGCTGCTGATTGACTTCGACCGAACCGGTAACGCGCAACAGCCCGCCGCCTGCGCGCGCAGCGACTTCGGCAAATTCGAGCTTGGCGGCGGCTAAAGCTTCGGATGACAGGCTGACTTCCTCGCCTTCGCCTTCTTTGTGTTCGCCCGCTTTTTCACTGGCTTCTGCTTTCGCAGCTTCTTCCTTCTTCGCGCTGCTGCACGCGGACAAGAACAAAGCTGTTAGGATCAGTATTCCGGCGCTCAGCAAGACGAGTCGTGCTGATTTGATTTCAGGTGCTGGTATTTTTATTTCGTTGTTCATGGGGTTCCTCATTTCTCGCTGCCTCCCAGCGCGGACTGCAAATCAGCCAGCGCGCGATAACGTTCAGCCAGTGCTTCGGTGTATTCGCGTTGTGAATCGAGCAGTCGCCGCTGCTCGGCAATCAAATCGGTGACGCGAAAGGCGCCGACATCGTAAGCAGCGCGAATCGCGCGGATGTTGTCGTTTGAGCGCACAATCACGCCCTGCTCGAACATGGCGAGCGCCGCTTGCGCCGCGTGGTAACGCAGCAGCGCGCTGCCGACTTCTGCGCGCACGACGGCTTCGACGAATTCGCGGCGGCGTTGTGCCTGCGCAATCGTCGTCACGGCTTCGGCTTTTGCGCCTTGATTGCGGTTGAAGATTGGCAGTGGGATTGAGACGCTGACCGCAAAAAGTTTGTCACGGTCGGTCAGCAAACCGATGGGCGTGTCGTCAAACGTAGATTGGTTCGTGCCATATCTGGCCGAGACGATGATGTCCGGCACGGCCTGTGCTTGCGCCAGCTTGAGACCGGCTTGCGCGGCTTCTTCGAACAAGCGCGCCATCCGCAAATCGGGGCGCGTGCGCAGCGCAATCTCAACGGCGGCTTCCGTCGTGGCGGGCGGCTCGCGCAGGAGCGGTTGCGCCAGTTCCTCGCGCAGTTGCAAGCTTTCGGTGAGTGGAATTCCGGCGAGCGTTTTCAGTTTCAGCAGCGCCGCCTGCCAGCGTCCGGTGATGAGCGCGCGCCGCGAGCGCAACCGGTCGAGTTCGACGCGCAGCAGATTGGCTTCGAGCGGCGCGGCGTCGCCTTCGCTGACGCGGGCCTCGACGACTTTGACCGTTTGCGTGTCGAGCTGGTTCAGCCCTTCCGTGATGTCGAGTTCGCGCTGCGCGGTCAACGCCTCGACATACGCCCCGCGCACTTCGGCGGCGAGCCGACGTTCGCGCTCGGCAATCTCAGCCTGCGCGACTTCCAATTCTGCCTGTGCCAGATCAAGTCGCCGCCCCCGCTTGCCACCGAGTTCGAGCGGCACGGAAACACCGACCGTCGTCACGCGCTCACCCGGTGAATTGAACACGCCGCGCTGCTGCTCAAAATCCAGCGTTGGATTAGGGCGTAACCCCGCTTGTTGCAAACGCGCGCGGGCGCGGTCAATTTCCAGCCGCGCCGCCGCCAGTTCCGCATTGGAAGACAACGCGCGGCGCACCAAGTCAGTCGCTGACGCGCCTTGCAGCGGATCAATGAAAGGCTCGTTCCGCCGCTCAAGCGGCGTAATCGTGGCAGCCGCTACGGTTGTTTTCTCGCCCGGCAAATGCTGGCTGAAGGCCGTCGCCCGCGCCGTCAGGCATACCAGCAGAAACAAGAAAAAAGTACCCCAAAGCCGCGCGTGTAAGAGCGCGGCGCTTTGTCGGTAGACAAACTTTGCATAGCACATCGCAATAACCCCTGCCGGTGACTTGTCACCAAGACAAG
>JANOWX010000270.1:0-3528 GCA_031418175.1 Acidobacteriota bacterium
AGAATCGTTTTCTTGAATAAAATTGGTCTTAAATGAAACAATCGGTTTATTTAGCGAAGTGCCTTTCCCTGTTTTTTCAATGTTTAGTAATTGATGAAGGCGCGCCCCAATTTTGGAAGTTTCTTTTCCCCATTTGCCAGAGTTGAAAACACCACGCGCTTGACGACGAGCAGTTTTTCTCTGCTCTAATAATTCAATATAATATTTTTGATAATTTTGATTGGTCTTTTGAATTTTTTCATAATGCGGAAACCCAAACTTATCTTTAGGGAAACCACCAACTGGGTATATTGCCTTTTTCATTACCAACCTCCCAAATATAGTGACCAGTGTTCAGTGGCCAGTGACCAGTAGTTTATAGTTCTTTGAAATAATTTTTTATATATGCTTTTTTCGCTTAATACTGACTAATCACTTACCACTGGCCACTGGCCACTGGCCACTGACCACTGACCACTACTCCTATGACCTTGCAAGAACGGCTCGCCCAAGTCACCGGCGTTTGGGAAGGCAGCTATACACATCTGAAACCGGATGGCACGGTGCTGGATCAGCACGCTTCGCGGCAGGAAACGCGGTTGGCAGGGAACCACTGGTACGAGCGCGTCATCTACCGCTGGCCCGCGCGGGATGGCGCGGCGGGCCGGGAACAGCAACTGGACTTCCGCGCCAGCTTTGATGAAGCCGGCGAGCGCATGCTGTTTGATGATCCGGATTTTTTCGGCCAGACCTTCATCATCAACGACGACATCTTTGTTTTTCCCTATCACTGGAAAAACCGGCCCGGCCAGCGCGTCGTCGAAACGATTGTCTTCAGCAGCCCCACCTACAAATCGCGTATCTGGCAAAGCTTCGAGCAAGGCGAACTCGTAAAAATTACGGTGATTGTCGAGCGCCGTATAGACGAACAGCCCGCTCTCTGGTATTGAAGCGGTACCGCAATTCGGCAAACGTGAGGTTGTCCAGCTCTAGCCACTACCGCCAATTGCGCGCGACAAGTACAGCGCCAGATGAATCGCCGGGGAAGTAGCCCACACACGTTGCCAAGCATCTGTGCGCCATAAAATTGCCAATAAAGGAGCTTCTAAGACATGTCCTTGCCGAAGCCTGACAGTGGTGTGGTTTATGAAGACGCACTTGCACACCTGGTGGTTGGGGTAAGCGATTTAAGCACAGCCATGAACCTTTGGGTTGATACATTCGGGTTCGAGATTTTGCACCGGCGTGACGGCCCGGATCACGGTTTGGCGCGTTTATGGGAATTGGAACCGGAACGTATCCGCGCCCAGGCCCTGATCGGAACGCCGGGTTTTAACCAAGGGCGATTGCACCTCGTCGAATTCGCCGACCCGCTGCCGCCCGTGCGCGCGGGCGCGAAACCCACCGACCTAGTGCCCAAGAACATTGACATCGTCTGTGACGACATCAACCTGCGCTATGCACAATTGGCGCAAGCTGGGCACCGCTTTCGTTCGGGGCCTGCGCGTTACGAGGCCGCAGAGCACGGCGAGACGCTGGAGATTTTTGAATTGCTGATGTTCGCGCACGATGAGGTGAACGTGGCGATCTTGCAATTGGCCGGGCGTCCATTCCCCTTTACGCCGCAAGGTTTCGCAGGCTTCACCAGCCTAGTGCATGTCGTGCCCGACGCCGAGGCCGAGACGCAATTCTTGCAGGAGGTGCTCGGCTTCCCGTTGCATTTCATTCACAAACTGGATGGGCCGGACATCGAACGCATGATCGGCCTGCCGCCGGGCGGCGCGGTCGAGATGCGCATGCTCGGTTCGCCCAACCAACACGCGGGCCGCAGCGAGATGGCCAAGTATCACGGCATTGACGGACACAACCGCTACCCGCTGGCCAGACCGCCCGCGCTGGGCACACTGCACGCCGTCTTGCTGACGCCATCGGTTGACAACCTGATGCAACGCGCCAAAGCGGCTGGCGTGTCCGTCACTGAGCATGGCGTCGTTGACACGATCTATGCGCACGGCGCGGCACTCACGCTGCATACGCCCGCTGGCTTGCGGCTGGATATTCACGAAGTTTGAAAGCAGGTGTGAGGTGTGAGGTGTGAGTTCAGTGGCTGCGCCGGACACTGCTTTCTGCTTCTTGTTATTGCAACAAACACCTCACACCTGACACCTACCACCACTCAATGAACAACTCCCGCTACAAATGGTTCGTCGTCTTCCTGCTCTGGTTCGTCTGTTTCTTCAACTATGCTGACCGGCAAGCGATCTTTTCGGTCTTCCCGGTGTTGCAGAGCGAGATGGGCCTGAGCAATGTGCAGCTCAGCTTTGTCGGCGCGTCGTTTATGTACGTCTACGCGTTGATCGGGCCAATCGCGGGGATCATCGGCGACCGCTTTAGCCGCAGGTTTCTGATCATCGCGGGTTTGATTTTCTGGTCGTTGGTGACGATGGCGACGGCGCTCTCGACGCAGTACTGGCACTTGGTGTTGTGCCGCGCGCTGGAAGGCTTTGGCGAGGCGTTTTATTTTCCGGCTTCGATGGCGCTGATCAGTGAGTATCACGGGCCCGAAACGAAATCACGCGCGATGGGTATGCATCAATCCAGCGTGTATGCCGGCACGATTGCGGGCGGCTCAGTGGCGGGCTATCTGGCGCAACATTACGGCTGGCGCTCGGGCTTTTATCTATTCGGCGGCGCGGGCCTCTTGCTGGGCGTGATCCTGTTGTTTGCGTTGAAAGAACCGGAACGCCAACAGGCGGGCGGTGAACCGGAACGCCAACAGGCGGGCGGTGAATTGGATGCGCACGCGCCGCCAATTCATTTGGATTACACGCGCGGCGAGTTGTGGGCCGACATTGCTGAAATCTTCCGCACGCCGATGGTGCGTGTGTTAATCGCCGTGTTCTTCGGCGCGAATTTTGTGGCCTCGGTCTTTCTGACCTGGACGCCGAAATTCCTCAAAGAGAAATTCAACCTGAGCCTGGCACTCGCCGGCTTCAGCGGCACGGCCTATCTGCAAACGGCTTCGATGATTGGCGTCGTCGTTGGCGGTGTGTTGGCCGACCGCTTGGCGCGCCGTTATCTGGGTGGGCGGATGATGGCGCAAACGGTTGGGCTCTTTGGCGGCGTCGCGTTCATCTTCCTGACTGGTTGGACGCTCTCGATGCCCTTGCTGATTGTGGCGCTGAGCGGCTTCGGTTTTTTCAAAGGCCTTTACGACGCGAATATCTGGGCCTCGTTGTATGACGTGGTCAAGCCGCAGCGGCGCGCGACGGCGTTGGGCTTGATGAATTCGATTGGCTGGCTGGGCGCGGCGGTGGCGCCGACAGTGATCGCGCTGGCGTCGGAGCGCTACGGAATGAGCGCGTGTTTGAGCGCGAATTCGCTGATCTATTTGTTGTTCGGCTTGCTGCTGGTCTGGGGCATTCGCAAATTCATGCGCGGCCCGGCCCGGTTGCCAGTCGCGCGAGGGGAAGTATGAAACGGAAGGCATTGTTGTTGTGCCTGCTGGCGTGCACGTTGCTGGCGGGTTGCCGGCGGCAGGCGGCGGTG
>JANOWX010000271.1:0-7283 GCA_031418175.1 Acidobacteriota bacterium
CTTTGATCAGAGCTTGCAATGCCGTAGGCCAATAATCGCGCAAGACTTGCAACTGGCCTTGAAACCAGCGCGCCCGTTGCCGTGAGGCGCCTGCTATTTGGGGCGGCTTAGGGTCATAAACTTTTGCCTGCGGCACAAACAGAACTTTTGCTTGGCGCGCGGCAAGCAAAACATCCAATTCGAGGTCTTCGGCCAATGTATGCAACTGTGGCGCAAGCTCGGCCAGCACTTCGGCACGGAAAGCCATGCCCTTGCCGCTCAACGGGACATTCCAGCCACAACGCAAACGCGCTTCGTTGTCAATGCGTTGCAGCAGCACCTCGGACCAGCCCGCTAATCTCCCCAGCTTGTTCTTTGTCATGGGGACGACAAAAGCTTGGGCCGCCGCTGCGCCGCTTTGCAAGGCTCCCTGCAAGACTTTCAAACTGGTTGTGGTTAAACGGCTGTCGGCATCCAAGATAACCAAGCAATCACCGGGCCGCCATGCGGACGAATATTGTGCCAGCCACCAAGCCAACACCGCGCCTTTGCCTAGGGGCCCGGCTGCACGCACAGCCACGCGCGCGCCTGCCGCTGCCGCTTCCGCCGCCGTGGCATCCGTGCAGCGATCCGCCATTACCCATAACACCGCGCCCGGTAATTCGGACACATAAGGTTGCAACGCGCTGATCGTCGCGCCAATCGTGCCGGCTTCGTCGTGCGCCGGAATCAGGATGAGGCAGTTCCCAACCACTTCACTGCCAACGACCGGCGCGCGCGGCGGTCGTTTCAAAACGCGCAACCACAGCAAGGCAAAGCGCAGCAGGCTGTCGAAGACCAAGCCTACGCCCAGCAGTATTTGAACTGGAATCAGAAAATGCATTGCGTCCGCAAGGCGGCGTGCGTTCTGGCGTGCAAAGGAGAGGTGCCTAAGAACCAGCCTGCCATTCGTAATGTTTCAACTTCAGCGTCACATCTTCACGTCAGGTGTAGTCGGTGAAGAATGCCGCGAAAGGCAAAACTCAAGCGCGAATTTTCGAGGGTAAAGTCACTACTCAAGTGATCGTTAAGGCCAACATATTCGCAACCTAATCGGGGCCTTGAATCAACGCGGCGCAAACGATGTGACTCAAGATGTGGTTGTTGATGTTAGGTTACGCTACAACGGGCGGGAGTTTAGTACACCGCCTCTGACCGGTCAACCGTGAGCTTTGCCACAATGAATCATGCTTGAAAAGCAAGCAAAGTGACCAGAATTTGTCGGCGTTTTGGGAAAGGTGAAAGGTGAATTGGGATGAGTGAACAAATCATTATTGGCGTACCCGGCGTTTGGAATAGCCAAACCGAAGTCTCGCAGGCCTTGGCCGCGCAAAACAAGAATTACATCTTTGCCGGATTTACGTTGATGGACACGGCCACCCAGGACGTCTCATTTGTCGAGATGCAGGATTACGACCCGCGGCTGGTGGATGTCTTTGAGACCATCGGCGATGCTTCGATCACCGATCATGAATTGCAGCGCATCGCCCAACACCGCAGCACGCTCTGGGTGCTTAGCCCTGACGTTTCGATCAACCAGGCACGGCGCATGATGGACGTCGGCATGACGCTGCTCAAAGCCGGTGGACTGGCCATCAAAGTCGAAACCTCGGGCGTCGCCCACAGCGCCAAACGCTGGAATGAATTTGCGGCCTCGGATGCGCTGCAACCGATGTATTGCGCTTATGTCAGTCTGATCGAAGGCGCTGAATACTTTTACTCATGCGGCATGCACAACTTCGGTTTGCCGGATGTTTCGGTGGCCAACGAGCTTGGCGCGGCGGAAGCGGCCAAGCTGCTCAACCAGTTCAACACTTATCAACTCGAAGATTTACCCCAACTCGATGAGGGCGATTATTTCAGCCTTGACGATCACTCGCGGCGCTACAAAATCACGTTCGAAGCCTGCGAGGTATATGAACCTGAGCAGCCTTTCTACAATCCCTTTGGCCGCTGGCATCTATTAAAGCTGTAAGTAAAGCTGTAAACCCTGCCACGCTGTTGGCTGCACCAAATAGAGAATTGACGGTTGAATGAACGCTATGTTTGAATCGCCCTCGAAATAATCGGCACCCTCACGGTTCAAAGCAAAGGCCTTGAACTTCCCCTTTTTTGAAACCAAGCAGTTCCGATTAGCCCCGGAATCAACCTGCCGCAACAACGCCCCAACTCAACTCTCCCACGAATCGCGTTGCGTTACCCATTGCTCTTCTTGCTCTTCTTATTCTGATTGAGACCTGGCTTGCTTACGGCTTGATCACTGTGTGTGGTCAGGCCCGCAAGCGCTTTCGCAACTACTGCCCGCTTGCGAATCAAGCTTGGCGGCGGGTCGAAGCAACCAGTGTGTTTCCCCGGCTGCCTCGTTGCGCGGGCACGTTCGCATCCCCGCCCGCGCATTCGAAATTCTTGCGCCCCTTTCCCCTTACCCCGCCCGCATCCCTGTGGCACGTGCCAACCGTTCTTTTTGGAATGGCTTCGTGATTACACATTCAAGCTGCTCCTTTCAACGTCAACAACAACCGTCAAACTGCTGGCCCCTACTAACTCGCCTTTCGACTGGCGAAGCAGGAGTTCAAGAATGAAGGCAAAATTGCAGCGCGCACTGGCGCTCTCACTGTTTTGTGTCTGCTTACTGGCAGCCAGCGCACTACCAATCCGCGCCACGAGCGTCGTTTTACCGACCGATGAAGAGATGGTCAGCGGCGCGCGGGCCATCGTGCGTGGCCAGGTTATCAATATCGCCAGCGGTTACGACGAGGCGCACAAAGGCATCTTCACTTACGTCACGCTGCAGGTCGCCGAGGTTTACAAAGGCGCGCTCACGCCCGGCACCCTGATCTTGAAAGAGCCGGGCGGCGTCACGCGTGAGGTTGGCAGTCTGCTTTACGGCGTCCCCACGTTCACCAGCGGCGAAGCGGTCTTGCTTTATCTGGACACCTGGCCCGACGGCAGCTTGCGCGTCTATCAGTGGTTCCTGGGCAAATTCAAAATCGCTACGAATCTGAGCACCGGCAAACCAATGGTCAGCCGCGAAGTGCCGGCCAGCCGCGTCGAAATCGTCGGGCGTTCGGCCGTTGGCACAATCACGGATCGCGCCGAACTTGACGCCTATGTCGGCCTCTTGCGCAAACTGATTCCCGCCCAACAGGCTGCCACGCGCCAACTGGAAGCCACTTATTACGCCAACGTCCCGCTGCTGCTGCGGCCGCCTGAATTGGTTTCCGCAGCCAATAGAACGGTGCTCCCGCTCTTCACCATCATCAATCCCAGCCAGCCGCCGCGTTGGTTCGAACCGGACAGCAATCAGCCAGTCATCTTCAAGCTCAATCCCACCGGCGCCTATAACGCGCAAGCCGTCAACGACGTGCTGGCGGCCATGAATGCCTGGTCGAGCACCAGCGGCACGGCCATTCGCGTGGTCAGCGGCGGCACGACGGGCGGTTGTGGTTTAACCTCGCGCGATGGCGAAAACACGGTTTCATTCAATAACTGCGACAACTACTCTGCCTTTGCGCCGCCGCCCGGTTCGAGTTGTTCGGGCATACTCGCGGCGGCCGGGATCATCAGTTACAGCCTGGCGCAAACGCGCGTCGTCAATGGCATCACCTTTTACCGCGCGCTCGAAGCCAATATGTCCTTCAACCCATACGCCGCCTGCTATTTCACCAGCAGTTGCAACGTAGCCGAAGTCGCTACGCACGAATTGGGCCACGCGCTCGGTATCGGCCATTCGCAAGACACGACCGCCACGATGTATGCCTACGCGCATTTCGACGGGCGTTGCGCGGCGTTACGCGCCGACGATCAAAACGCGATTCGGTTTATCTATCCGGGAACAGGCACACCCGCACCTACGCCCACGCCGACACCTGTGCCGACGCCGACTCCCGCGCCCACGCCAGTGCCGCTGTCCGTCACAACGACAAACCTGGCTAGCGGGCAAACCGCTTCGGCCTATGTGCAAACACTGACGGCGACGGGCGGCACGACTCCTTACAGTTGGATTATCAGCGCCGGCACGTTGCCGACGGGTTTGAGTTTGAGCACAGCAGGCGTAATCAGCGGCACGCCAACCGTCGCTGGCACTTTCAATTTCACCGTGCGTGTTGCCGCGGCGAACGGTCAATCCGCCCAACGCGCCCTGTCCATCAGCATCAGTGCCGGGCCGCCACCGCCGCCACCGGGCGGCGGCAGACGCGCGGTGCGCGGCGATTTCGATGGCGATGGTAAAACTGATTTAGGCGTCTGGCGCGGTTCAAACGGCCTCTGGTCAATTCTGAAAAGCAGTACGAACACCCTGCAAACTGCACACTGGGGAACGCAATCCGCGCCCTATTACGATGTGCCTGTGCCGGGCGATTACGATGGCGACGGCAAAGTGGATAACGCGGTCTGGCGGCCCGGCGAAGGCAATTGGTATGTATGGCTGAGCACGACCGGCAGCTATTTCGGCTATCACCTCGGTCAGAACGGCGACACGCCCGTGCCGGGCGATTACGACGGCGATCGCCTCACGGACATGGCCGTCTGGCGCGGTTCCACTGGGCAATGGACAATCCGCCAAAGCTCAAACGGACATACACGCACCGGTTACTTCGGCGCCAGCTATGCGCCCTATTACGACGTGCCTGTGCCGGGCGATTTCGATGGTGACGGACGCTATGACCTGGCGGTCTGGCGGCAAAGCACCGGCGCTTGGTACATCAGCGAAAGCAGCACCGGGCAAGCACGCGCCATTCAACTCGGCCAAGCCGGCGATACCGCCGTGCCCGGTGATTATGACGGCGATGGCCGCTGCGACGCCGCCATCTGGCGCGGCGTGACCGGCCTCTGGAGCATTCGCCAAAGCGCGAGCGGGACGCTGCGCAATCTCACCTGGGGCAGCCAAAACAGCCCTTATCGTGACGTGCCCGAACCCGGCGATTACGATGGCGATGGCAGGTTTGATATTGCCGTCTGGCGTCCGCTCGCTGGCAATTGGTACATCGTGCTAAGCACGACCAATGGCTATCGCAGTCAAACCCACGGCCAGAATGGCGACACGCCCTTGCCGGGGAAACAGCCCTGAAGCCAGGAAATCAAAAGGCAAAAGGCAAAAATCAAAAATGGCGACACTCACTTTTCTTGAAAGCGCGTGCCGCTATTTTTGCCTTTTGATTTTTGCCTTTTGATTTTTGATTTTCCCGCCCGCCTTTTGCCTTCTACCCGCGGCTGCTATACTCGCGCGCGTTGCGGCTGGAAAATTCAGCCGCAGCGCTGAAACATCACCCAATCAAACCGCGTATCATCAAAAGTTGTTGAACCCAGCGGCGGTGCGCTTCGCTTGCAAGCAGCGCCGCCGTCACCAGAGAAGAGGAAAACGCACAATGTGGACACGTCTCAAACGGCTCTTTCGTTCGATCTTCGGCGGCCTTATCTCCGATGCGGAAGACCCGGAATTGATCTTGAATCAACTCATGCGCGAAATGCAGGACGAAGTGCCGAAGATGCGCAACAACGTCGCGCAAGTGATGGCTGGTGAAAAGCGGCTGGCGGCCGAACTGGAGCGTTCGCAAACCCAACTCGTCCAAATTGACGCCAAGATCAAAGCCGCCATCCGCACCGGCAATGACGACATTGCGACGACGCTGATCGCCCAGATGCAAACCGCGCAGCGCGGCCTCGAAACCACCAAGATGCAATACGAGCAGGCCAAGAACGCTTCGACCAAGGCGCGCGAGTTCCTCGACAATTACATGCTCCAATTCGAGCGCAAGAAAGCCGAAGCCATGCAACTGCTCGCGGCCAATCGGCAAGCGCAAATGCAGGAGCGCGTCGCCCAGACCATGTCCAGCTTCCAGATGGGCGACAACTCGCAGACCTTCGACGACATGCGCGAGAAGATCGCCAATCGCGTGGCTGGCGCCGAAGCGCGCGCGGAACTGGCCTCCACCGGCCTCGATTCGCGCATGCAGAGCATTGACCGCGAGATCGCCAGTTTCGAAGCGCAGGATATGTTGCTGGCCTACAAACAACAGATGGGACTCGCGCCCGCCACCCCGCAAGCTGCGCTTGGCGAAGGCGCCCCGTCGGCCAATATGGAAAAAACTCTTGGTGCTGCCGACGCAACACCGCAACAACGCCAGAAACTAGCTGAATGATTGCGGATTGCGGATTGCAGATTGCAGATTGCAGATTGATCTCGCACAACCGCCTCCGCAATCCGCAATCCGCAATCCGCAATCCGCAATCTGCAATCAAGCAATGGAATTCAAATCTTCCTACATCAAGGAAGCCCTTAAAGAGCCCGTCAACATTGGCGGATTACTGTTGGCTGGGCTGGGCGCGGTCTATGCGATGACGATGGGCGTTGATCCGTCCTGGGTACTGGGCGGCGCGTTGGTGGCCGAAGGCGCATATCTGGCGACCGTGCCGGCATCCACGTTGTATCGTCGTTTGGTAGATCAGCGCTCGCGCGGCATGTTGACCGAAGTGCGCAAGAAAGAACGGCTTGATCTGATCAAAACTTTCGATCCGCGCGAACGCGAGGCGGTCGAATATCTGAGTTGGATGAAGACGCAGATCGGCAGCAACTTCAAAAAGTTCTCGGGCCTGCGCGAAGAGCCGCCGCAATTGCGCGAGTTGGAAACTACCTGGGAAGCCTTTGTTGACTTGCTGGATGAATACCGCCGCCGCAAAAACCATCTGCGTTCGATCAATCGCCAGGCCGTCGAGAACCAATTGCGGCAAGCCGAACGCTCATGGCAAATGGCCGAGGAAGCGACCAAAGCGCTGCACGAAAGGAATGTCGAGATTCTGCGCCGCCGCTTGCAAACCTTCGACGACATCGAACGCAGCGTGAAGCGCGTCGAGGCCCAATTGCAGATGATCGAAAACTTCTTCGGGCTGGTGAACGATCAAGTCGTCACGATGCCCTCGCCCGAACACATTTCGTCGCTCGATTTCGACACGCTGCTGAATTCGATCGAGGTCACCAAAGACATCTTGTCGCAAACCGCTTCAGGCTTTAGTCAACTCGACAGCTTCAATCCGGCGCGCCAGCCCCTGTTGGCCGAGCGCCAGTGAACGCTTTGCTGAGCGGCCGCCGTTTGGCCAAGCTGCAACCGTGCCCGGCATTTCTTCCCCCCGTATAACACTCACGGAGCATTAATCGCTATGTTGTATCGCCGCACCCTTCCGCATCTCTCTGTTCGTCAAGGCTTGCGCCTGCTTGCTTGCGCGCTGTTGCTGCCCCTCGCTGCTTTCGGGCAGGACAAGCCCGCGCC
>JANOWX010000272.1:0-3703 GCA_031418175.1 Acidobacteriota bacterium
AGCGCCGGCAGCGCCGGCAGTGTTGGCCGCGGCCGCCAGCGGTTGGCTGAGCAGCAACTGGGAATAGAGCGGACTGGCATCGTTCAAGATGCCGTGCGTGGCCAAATGCAGGATGCGATATTGGCTGGCCTCGGCTTTGAGCCGATCCTCACGCGCGAACGCGCCAAGCAGCACCTTGCTATGGCGGGCGCCATAAACTTGTTTCAGCGCGTTGACCTGCCGCGCCGTTTCCGGCAGCGGCGCCAGACGGTCGCCCATCAACAAAGCGCGCGTCTGCACGGCTTCCTGCTTGCCGAGCAGCGGATTGCCCAACGCCAGCAATGAAGGCGAACGATGGGCTGCTTGCTGGTGCGCCGCGCGCTGCCGCGTCATGGCCTGCAACACGGGCAGCGAAGGCGCATAGGACAAGGCGCAATCTTCGATCAGGTAGCGGCCCGCGCTCGTCTGCAACGCCTGGAACGGCAACTGCCAGAGCCCGCCGTCGGGAATCACGATCAACGCCTTGCTGTGCTGCAGTTGCTGTTGCGCCGGCGCGAGCAGGCGGCGATACAATTCGCCCGACAGTTCCTGAATGTCGAAGTGGCGATTGGCAATGCGCCGCCGAAAACGTTCAGTCAAATCGTTGATCTGTTTGCGCGTAAGATTTAACTGGTAAACGCGCAAGTTCACCGGCGCCGCCGGGTGCGTGTCCGCTTCCGGCTTCGTGATGACGAAGAGATAGGATTGCTCTTCGGCGACGATGAATTCCAAAATGGCTGTTTGCGCATCGGGCAGCAAGGCGGCGATTTCGCCCGGCTTCAGCGGCTGCAATTCGCCGCGTTGTAATTTCAGTTCAGGGTGCGCCGCATAGAGCGCCACCTGGAATTCTTCGTAGGCCAGCCGCACGCGCTGAAGTTGTTGATCCAGCCCGCCCAGACGTTGCTCGTCGGGTTGCCGTTTCAAGCGTTCCAGATAGAGCACTGCATTGAGCGTCGTCAAATCGCGCGTGAGTTTGCGTTCTTGCTCGGCTTCCTTTTCCGACATCGCCTTGGCAATGTCGGCTTTGCCGCTTTGCAAAACATCGAGCAACACGCGGCCCTTGGCGCGTTGGGCGTATTCGAGGGCTTCAGTAAAGACGGCTGGCAAGACGGCTGGCGCGCCCGCTTTGGCTGACATTCCTTTCTGCTGTCCTTGCGCAATCAGCAACTCGACCATGCCGTAGTAAGGCCCGATGCGCGCTTCGAGAAAGCGCTGGCGATCACGTTCGCTGATACTTGTCAGGTTGCGCAATTGCTCGACGGCCTGAATGGCCTCAGCAAAATGCTGGCGCGCCTGTTCCGGCTGGCCAAGTGCCGCGTAAGCCTTGCCGGCGCGCGTGCCGGCCTTAGACAGAACTTCGAGATTGCCGATCTGCCGCGCCATTTGCAGCGCGCGTTCAGTCAATTCGATAGCTTGCCGGTAATCACCCTGCAAGCGGCGTGTGTTGCCTAGATTGCTCCAAAGAAAGGCCAGCGCCTCTTTGCTTTCCAACGTCTCGGCGAGGCGCAAGCCTTGTTGGTAATAAGTCTCGGCTTGCGCGTACTGGCCCTGTGCCTCTTGCACAATCGCCAGATTGTTGAGCGCCAACATCAGCAGCGGCTTGAAGCCATTTGCGTCCGCCAGCTTGAAGGCTTCCTCAAAGGCGGCACGCGCCAGTGTGTACTCATTCAACGCGAGTTGCGTTAAGCCCAGATTGTTCAAAGAGCGGGTCGTCAGGTCAGCGTCATTGAGTTCACGCACCAGTTTCAGCGCGCGTTGATGCGTTTCCAGCGCGAGCGGGAAATTGGCCTGTAACTGATAAATGCTGCCGAGGTTATTTAAGACTCTGACGGTCCGCACAGTATCCTTAAGCTCTTCGGCCAAGCCGCGGCTGCGTTGATACTGCTCGAAGGCTTTGCCGTAATCGCCCTGCCCGTAACTGATGTTTCCCAGGTTGAAGATAATGTCGAGGATGCCGGCTTTATCCTGCAACTCCTCCGCCAGCTTCAGACTGCGCCGGTAAAAATCAGCAGCCGGCGTGTGATCGCCCAGGGAAAAATGCACATTGCCCTGGCCACGCAGCGCCGTCATCTGCGCGCTTTTATCGCCCTGTTGCTCGGCCGACTGTTGCATCTGTTCATAGCGCGCATAGGCCTCCCGATAATCACCGCGCAGATAAAGCGTCCGCGCCTCAGTCAACAATTCAGCCAGTTTTGGCGCCGGTTTTTCGCTCGCCTGAGCGCTGGCGTGCGGATTCGCCTGACCCTGCCCAGCCGATTGCCCTTGCGCTAAACGCGCGCCAAAAGCCGCGCCCAGAAAGGCGGCGAGCAATATCGCGCCGCGTAAAACAGCTACGCGCGACAGCCGGGATGTAGGCCGAAGGGAACGGTTCATAAGGTATTTCTCTCGAACTACTCTCTGGGACAACAGAGAGTTCCTTTAGCGGTTGACCAGTGAGTTTAGCAGGCTTATTGCTGACAACGCGCGCATCATGCCCTGCCATCTTTGATGAGGCAAGTGGGGCAACCGCACGGCACACTGTTTTTTTGAATTTTTTCTTCCGATAAATAGTTCGGGGCTAAATAAGTTTGCCGCCCTGCCTAATTGCCAGATCGTGAGGGCGGCATTACTCTACGTCTGTTACCAAATCACCAGCACGTCTCGACCGCGCGCAAAACTTATGAAACATCTCTTTGGACTTATTGTGCTCTTTCTCTTTACACCCAACGCCTTGGCCCAATGGCAGCCCCAAACCAGCAACACCACCGCCAGCTTGCGCGGTCTCTGCGCCGTCAGCGAAAAAGTCGCCTGGGCCAGCGGCACACAGGGCACTTACGTTCGCACTGTGGATGGCGGCCAGACCTGGCAAGCCGGCCAAGTGCCGGGCGCTGAGAAACTGGACTTCCGCGATGTCGAAGCCTTCGACGCCAACACGGCGTATTTGCTGAGCATCGGCAACGGCGATGCGTCGCGCATTTACAAGACGACCGACGGCGGCCAGCATTGGTCGCTGCAATTCAAGAACAGCCAGCCCACAGCCTTTTTCGACGCCCTCGCCTTTTGGGATGCGCGGCACGGCATTGCGATGAGCGACCCGGTCAATGGCCGCTTCGTCATCATCACGACCGACGATGGCGGCGCGAACTGGAAGCCGCAACCGCCCGCAGGCATGCCGCCCGCCCTGCCCAATGAAGGCGGCTTCGCGGCCAGCGGCACGTGTTTGTTGACGCAGGGCAAAAGCAATGTCTGGCTGGGCACGGGCGGCGCGAGCGTGGCCCGCGTCTTTCATTCGACCGATCGCGGGCGCACGTGGACGGTGGCTGAAACGCCGATCCTGGCGGGCGCGGCCCCAGCGGGTGTCTTCGGGCTGGCCTTCCGTGATGACAAAAACGGCGTCGCGGTCGGCGGCAATTATGAAAAGCCCGCGCTGGCCGAAAAGAATTACGCCGTCACCAGCGATGGCGGGCGCACCTGGAAGCTGATCGAAACGAATAAGCCGGGCGGCTTTCGTTCAGGCGCTGTGTTTGTGCGCGGCCAAGGTAATTGGATGTTGCATGCGGTTGGCCCGGCAGGCGCAGACGTGGCTGAAGGCGATGGCGCATTCACCAAGCTGGATGGCGAGAATTACAACGCCGTGAGTTTTGCGAAAGGCAATGCGAAAGCAGGCTGGGCGGCGGGGCCGCGCGGGCGGATTGCGAAGTGGATG
>JANOWX010000273.1:0-13751 GCA_031418175.1 Acidobacteriota bacterium
TACGCCTGTGTGCTTTAACTCCAAGACTGGCTGATCCAAAGCGCATGGAGTTCAGGCTTCAGCCTGTGTGCGTGAACTCCAAGACAGGCTGAAGCCTGAACTCCATGCGTTTGCGCCACGTTTGTTTGAGCTTCTGCGTAAGTCCTAAATCAGTCAATCCGCGCAGGCGCACCTGCCTGGGTTGTGCAAGGTTGCCTGGCTTGTTATTTTGGCGCGGCGTTGATTGGCGCCTGCTTGCTCCTGTAATTTGAATGTCAGCAGAATTATTCACACCACAAACACATCCCTTGCTCTTTAGCGAACCGGCGCGCCTGACCAAAGTGCGCTCCTGGCAGGAACACCTTCCCTTTGCTTTTTATTTAATCGGGCTTTGCCAGCCGTGCGTCCTGGTCGAGTTGGGCACGCATTACGGCGATTCTTACAGCGCGTTTTGTCAGGCATTCGCGGCGCTGAATTTGCCCGGGCGCTGCTATGCCGTGGATACATGGGAAGGCGACCCCCAGGCGGGCCTGTATGGCGCTGAAGTCCTGGCTGAATTGCGGGCCCATCATGACGTCCGTTACGGGCATTTTTCCGAACTGATTCAAAGCAGCTTTGACGATGCGCAGCCGCGCTTTGCCGATGGCTCGATTGATTTGCTGCACATTGACGGGCTGCATACCTACGAGGCGGTCAAACACGACTTCGAAACCTGGCTGCCCAAACTCAGCCAGCGCGCCATCGTGCTCTTTCACGATACGGCCGAGCGGCGCGCAGATTTTGGGGTGTGCGATTATTGGGCTGAATTGCGGTCATGCTATCCGCACTTTGAATTTTTCCACGGGCACGGCTTGGGTGTTTTGGCCGTGGGCGCCATTGAATCGCCCGAACTGCAACGGCTGTTTCAACTCGACAGCGCTGAACAGGAGGCCTTCCGCCACTTCTTCGCCCGGCAGGGCGGACGCTTGACCGCCGCCGCCGAGTTAGCCGAACGCCAGGCGCAACTGGAGCGCTTGCACAGGGATTACGAGCAATTGACCGGACAGACCCGCGCGCTTTATGAAGAATATCAGAAGGCCATCGAATATCAGCAGGAGTTGAGTGAGCAGTACCGGCAAACCACGCTGGAACTGACCGCGATCTTCGAGAGTCATGGCTGGAAAATCCTGCAAGGGGTTTGGGCCCTGCGGCGCGGGGTTGCGCCGGCTGGCACCTTGCGTGGCAGTCTTTTGCGCGCCACGCTCAAGGCCGCAGTCGTGGCCATGCAGGCCGGGTTGAAGGGCGTGCTGAAAGCCGCTCCTTACGCCCTCGAACGCGTTTGGCGCAACCGGCACATGGTGCATGAAACCGGGGATAGCTATGCCGCCTGGCTCGTCAAGCATGAGCCGCCCAAAAGAGAATTGTGCGAGCAAAAATTCCGGGCGGCTGAGTTCAGCTACCAGCCGTTGATCAGTCTGTTAATGCCCACCTACAACACGCCCGTGGCCATGCTGAAGGCCGCGCTTGAATCAGTTCACGCGCAGACCTACGGCAACTGGGAACTGTGTGTGGCCGATGGCGCATCGGCGTCGGCGGAGTTGCGCGCACTCTTGCAAACGCGGGCGCAGCAAGACGCGCGCATCAAGCTCAAGTTCCTGGCTGAGAATCAAGGCATCTCCGGCAATTCAAATGAAGCCCTTGAGCTGGCGCACGGCGAGTGGATCGCCTTGCTTGACCACGACGATGAATTGGCGCCGCACGCCCTCTTTGAATATGTCAAACGATTGAATGAAGACCGCACGATTGATGTTTTGTATAGCGACGAAGACAAGCTGGATGAGCAGGGCGTCCGCTGTGAGCCCTTTTTCAAACCGGCTTGGTCGCCTGAGTATTTTCGCGGCGTGATGTACGTCGGCCATCTGCTCTGCTGCCGGCGCAGCCTGCTTGAAGCGGCAGGCGGGTTTGATGCGCGTTACGACGGCGTGCAGGATTTCGAATTGATGCTGCGGCTGTCAGAGCGGACGACACAGATCAGACACGTGTCTAAGATTCTTTATCATTGGCGGCAATTGCCGGGCAGCATTGCCAAGGACGTCCACGCCAAAGCCAATATCAGCGAGTTGCAGCGTGATGCCGTCAATGCCCATTTGATACGAATAGGATTGCCGGCGCGGGCCGAGATCGCCGCGCCGCATCATCGCCTGAGCATCGTGCCTGACGCCCAAACAGAAGCGGCAATGGTCAGCCTTATCATTCCAACCAAGGACGCGCCGGAATATCTGGAAAAATGCTTGAGCAGCATCTACGAGCTTTCGAGCTACCCAAACTATGAGGTCGTGCTGGTGGATAACGGCACCACCGATCCGCGCGCGCTCTCTCTGATGGAAAAGTTTCCCGTCAAGCGCGTCCCGTTCCCCGGCAAGTTTAATTTCTCGCGCGCCAACAATCTCGGCGCGCAACACGCGCACGGGCAGTATCTGTTGTTTCTCAACAACGACACCGAGGTCATTACGCAGGATTGGCTCGAGCAGATGGTTTATTACGCTGCCCAGCCGGAGGTGGGCGGGGTGGGCGCTTTGCTGCTCTTCGCTGATCGCACCGTGCAGCATGCGGGCATTATTCTGGGGCCGCGCGGGACGGCCGATCACGTGATGCGCGGTTTCAATCCGGCCAACGAGGGGTATGCCGGTTCGCTGCTTTGCGCGCGTGAAGTGACCGGCGTGACGGCGGCTTGTCTGCTGCTGAAGCGCGGCGCTTTCGAGTTGGCGGGCGGTTTTAGCGAGCATTACCAGACACATTATCAAGACGTTGATCTGTGTCTGAAATTGCGCGCCGCCGGCCAGCGCATCATCTTTACCCCGCGCGCCCAACTGCTCCATCACGAATCGAAAACGCGCAAAGCCTATTACGATTGGGTTGATCGTGTCCTGCTGCTGGATTCCTGGCAAACTGAATTCGAGCGGGGCGATCCGTACTACAATCCGAATTTCGATCCGGCCAAGACGGATTATTCGAGGTGCGCCTGAGGCGCGCAACCGCGGGCGGCAAACAAGCAATGCAGAATGTCCTTTTTGTCCTTGACCGGGAATTTTCATCGAATAGCGCGATTCACGTGCATGCCCTGGCGAACGAACTGAGCGCCCTCGGATTGGATTGCGTCGTGGCCGTGCCGCACAACAAGCAAGCTGTCGCGCAACTCGGCCCAGCGCGTTATGTGCCGCTGAATTTCGGCGAGGCCGGTCAATTGCGCAAGCTCTTTCCCAATGGCGCCGGGCCGGATGTCGTACACAGTTGGACGCCGCGCGAAATCGTGCGCAAGTTTTGCGACGGGTTGCAGAAACGTTTTCAGTTCAAGCTCTTCATTCATCTCGAAGACAACGAAGAATATCTGCTGGAAAAAATCTATCTGCGCGGGCACTTGTCAGCGGGCGCTGAATTGCTGCGCGTGCCCGACTCGATGTCGCATCCCGTGCGGTATCGCGAGTTTTTGCGGCGCGCGGCGGGCGTGACGGTAATTATCGAAAAGCTCAAAGAGTTTGCGCCGCCAGCCACCGCCTGTTTGACGTTATGGCCGGGCGTGGATACTGAACTGTTTTCACCGCGCCTGCCTGCCACCGCGTTGTGCGAGCAGCTTGCCTTGCCGCCGGGGCACACCGTGATTGTCTACACCGGCAACGTGCATCAAGCGAATGCGTTGGAAGTGCGCAGCCTTTATCTGGCCGTGGCGCTGCTCAATCGTGAGGGGCACCCAACTTGTCTGGTGCGCACCGGCACGGATTATTGCGACTACCTGGACGATCACGGCAGTTGGGTCAAACCTTATGTGCGCGCGTTGGGTCAGGTGCCGCGCGAGCAAATTCCCGGCATCCTGGCGTTGGCCGATCTGTTCGTACAGCCGGGCCGCGCCGGCCGGTTTAACGAATACCGTTTTCCCTCTAAGGTGCCTGAGTTTCTGGCACTGGGGAAACCGGTGATACTGCCGCGGGCGAATATCGCGCACGCGCTCGAACACGCCCGGCAAGCCTGGGTGGTCGAGCGCGCGGATGGTGTGCAGATCGTCGAAGCCGTCCAGCACCTGTGCGCCGCGCCCGCACTGGCGGCGTCCATCGGCGCGGGCGGTTTGGAGTTTGCCCGCACGCGCTTATCCTGGCCCAAACAAGCGGCGCTGTTGCGCGATTTTTATCTGGCAGCTTGAAAAGCTGTGCTTGATAGGAAACGTTTTAGGACTTACGCAAAAGAGCATGGAGTTCAGGCTTTAGCCTGTGTGCAGGCTCTCCAAGACAGGCTGAAGCCTGAACTCCATGCGCTTGCGCCGCGTTTGTTTGTGCTTCTGCGTAAGTCCTGAGTTTTACACATCATGTCCCGAGCTTCATTTTTCAAACGCTGGCTAACCAAGAACATCCCGCGCCCCTTGACTGCCGCTGCGCAGGGTGGGCCGCAGGTTTTGGCCGGCCTGGATAAACAGGCCCTGCGGGCGCGTTACCGCCAGGGTCAGTTGGCCGCCGCCAGCTATGCGACAGTGCGCGATTTTTGCGACAGCGCCGATTGGCTGGCGCCTTTGATGCTTTTCAACAGCGATTTGAAAGACGTGCAGCGGCCCTGGATCGTCAAGATGCTGCTCGCCGCCGTTCCGCCCGGCGCGCGCTTGTTAGAGATTGGCGGCGGTGAGCCGCGTGTGGCGACGGCGCTCGTCGAACTGGGCTATGAAGTAACCCTGGTTGATCCGTATGACGGGGCGGGCAATGGGCCGACGGAATATGAACGCTACGCCAAATACTATCCACGGGTGCGGTTGGTCAAAGACCGTTTCGGCGCGCAACTGGCGCTTGAACCGGCTGCGCTGGACGCCATCTTTTCTGTCTCCGTACTGGAACACTTGCCGCCTGCCGAAGTCGCTGGGGTTTTTGCCGGGCTGGAAAAATTTCTCAAACCCGGCGGCCATTCGATTCATTGCATTGACAGTGTGATCGCGGGCAATGACACGGCCTTTCACGACCGGCAACTGAAACTGATTTTGCGCGCACAGTCGCTGCTCGCCACGCCCGCCGCGCAACCGGATGAAGCAGTGTATGACCGGCTGCTGGCGCAACTGCGGGAGGATTTGGAAACCTTCTATCTTTCGGCGCAGGGGCATCAGCTATGGCGTGGCGGCATGGCGTATGACGACTTTCCGTTTCGGAAAACGGTCTCGATTCAAACTTGTGTCACGCGGTCTTAGCGCAATGAGATTGAGGCAATGAATTGCCCGCCTCAAAAAAAAGCACAGAAGCCCCTTTGCCGCAAACAGGATTTTGTTACCGTGAAGCTATTTTCCCTGCGTAAAAACAAACGTGAAAACGCCGCGCCAGCCCTTGCTCCAGCCATTGCTCCAATTGGCGCGCCGCCAGCGCCCGAACAGTGCTTGGCGGGGCAGGGGATGGAAGAGTTGCTCGAACTGCCGTTACGCCAGGTGCTGCCGGTAATGCAAGCGCGGATTATGACTAACACGACCTATTTCGGCGTGCCGGCCTTAAAGAATCCGCTCGATTTTTGGGTCTATCAGGAGCTGATTACGCAACAGCAGCCGGATGTGATTATCGAAATCGGCAATCGTTATGGCGGCAGCACCTTGGCGCTCGCGCACTTTCTCGACCTGCTGGGCAAAGGCCGCCTCATCGGCGTGGACATTTCGCACGCATTGATTGCGGCGAGGGTGCGCGCTCATCCGCGCATTACGCTGCTCGAAGGCGATGCCTGCCAGGTCTTTGAGCAGGTAGCTGGCTGTGTCAACGCCGAGGAGCGCGTGCTGATTATCGAAGACAGCGCGCACACCTACGAAAACACACTCGCCGTCTTGCGCACTTATAGCCCGCTGCTCAAGCGCGGCGAATACTTTATCGTGGAAGACAGCATCTGCCACCACGGCTTGGACACGGGGCCGAAACCGGGGCCGTATGAGGCGATTGAGACTTTTGTGGCTGAGAACGCCGCTTTCGTGGTTGATCGCGGCAAAGAAGACTTCCTGATTACCTGGAATCCGAAGGGTTTTTTGCGGCGGGTGGCATAACGCCCCAGCCTCGCTTAATAAATTTCTTTGCCACGTGGGTAACGGTAACGTGGACAAGCTTAAATGCTGGTCATCAGCATTTGTGAGACGCGACCAATGGGTCAATTCACTCTTTGGCTGCGCGATTGGCCCGCGCGAATGGCTGCGTTAAAGTGTTGCGCGCCTGACCTGCGTCCCTCGCACACGCGCTCATGATGATTCAAGATGAATGACCTATCCGCTCAACCGGGCTGGTTTGAGAGCCTGCGCGCCACCTTGCGAACATTGCTGCCGTACCCGTTGCGGCGGGGCATTGTGCGGTTGCAACGCCGATTGGCTTGGCCCACTCGCAACGCTGAAACCGGGGCAAATGAGCCGCGTGTGTTTGCCCCGGCTGGAGATTTTTATCGTGCGCTCACATTGCGTCCGCACTTGCCCGCCGCGCAATCCGCCGCCGTTTTGGCGCGCGCGATCAACGAACCCGAATGGGAGTTGACAGCCGCTGCTGCTGCCCAACCCGCCGCCAGCATCATCATCGTGAGTTACAACAATCTGGCGCTCACCAAACTCTGTCTGGCGAGCGTGCTGCGGCATACGGCTGAGTTGGCCTATGAAGTGATCGTGGTGGACAACGCCTCAGCCGATGCCACACCGGAGTTTTTGCGGCAATTGGCCGCGCGCAATGCCAGCGTGCGCGTGCTGTTGCAAAACGAAAACCTGGGCTTCGCCCGCGCCAACAACCTGGCGCTACAACAGGCGCGCGGCGAGGTGCTGGTGCTGCTCAACAACGACGCCATCGTCACGCCGGGCTGGTTGCCGCGCCTGTGCTGGCATTTGCGCGATGCGGCTGTCGGAATGGTTGGCCCGGTCACCAATCACATCGGCAATGAAGCGCAGATTCGCGCGCCCTATCAAACCTGGGCGGAGTTGGAAGAATTCAGCACGCAACTCGCCCTGAATCACGACCGGCAGGTGGCTGACATCCCGATGCTGGCAATGTTTTGTGTGGCGCTGCGGCGCGGCGTCTACGAACAGCTTGGCGGATTGGATGAACAGTACGCGACGGGCATGTTTGAGGACGACGATTACGCGCTGCGCGTGTGCCAGCACGGCTATCGGTTGCTGTGCGCCGCCGATGTCTTCGTCCATCACTTCGGGCAGGCGGCGTTTGGCAAACTGGTGCGCAGCGGCGCCTATGATCGCCTCTTTGACGCGAACCGCCGCCGCTTTGAAGCCAAGTGGCAAACGCGCTGGCAACCCCATCAACAAAGGCCGTTGCCCTTTGCCGTGCACACCTGGCCGGGCCGGGAGGAGGCCTGATCCCTGATGACTGACGCCGCGCTCACAGCCGAAATTCAGCGTAAGGCCGCGGCGTTGCGCGGCAAGCACGCCGCGCCGTTGATCGCCATCTGCCTGCCGACCTTCAACCCGCCGCTTGATCTCTTGCGGCAACAAATCGAATCCCTGCGCGCGCAAACGCATTACGCCTGGCTTTGTTTGATCAGCGATGATGATTCCGTAGCAGCAAACCTGGCGGCCATCAAAGAACAGATTGCCGGTGACGCACGGTTTGTGGTGGCCTCAAACAAGGAACGGCTGGGCGTTTACCACAACGTCGAACGCTGCTTGCAACTGGTTCCCGCGCAGGCCGAATTCGTCGCGCTGGCCGATCAAGATGACCGCTGGTATCCGCACAAACTGGCGCGCTTGCTGGCGGAATATGCACAAGACGACGCACAACTGATTTATAGCGACTTGCGCGTGGTGGCTGCATCAGGGCAAGTGCTGGCCGAAAGCTATTGGACGACGTGGCGCAACAATCAGACAGACCTGGTGCAGTTGTTGTTTGAAAACACCGTGACCGGGGCCGCCGCGCTATTCCGGCGTTCATTGCTGACAACCGCGCTGCCGTTTCCGCCGCGCGCGGGCAATCTTTACCACGATCATTGGCTGGCGTGCGTAGCCCTGGCGCTGGGCCGCATACGCTTCGTCAACGAACCGCTTTACGATTACGTGCAACACGGCGGTAATGTGATTGGACATTTTTCGCCCGCGCGCCGCGCCTGGCTGGGCTTGGCTACGGCGGCGCTCAAACGCTTCGCCAGCGCGCCCACAGCCAAACTCGCGAACATTTACGAAGAGAAGGTGCACAAGCCTGGCGTCATCGCACAAGCCTTGTTGCAACGAACAGCAATGCCTGCAACCTTTCTTTTGACTGGACAACTGTGCCAAAAGAACGCACAAGCTTTGTTGCAACGAACAGCAATGCCTGCGGCCAAACGCACGGAGTTACAGCAACTGGCGCAGATGGAAGTCTCCTGGCCGGTCGCGCGCTGGTTGTTGCGGCGCGGCTTGCGCAGGCTGCCGCAACCGGGCGTGGGCCTGCCTGCCGAACTTTATGCCTTGGCAGGCATCTTGTGGCGCAGGCTGTCGTGAAGCCGATTTGTGCGAACCCATATCGTGCCATCTGGCAAAACCGGCACACCATTTCGTACTCATTGCGGACGCCTCGCCAGTTGATTAATACCGAGCCTGCCGCAGGCGTGAGCGCGCAACTGCATACACCAGAGTGCTTTTCGCCAAAGCGCACAAGCGTTGCCGCGACTGGCACGCAAGTTGTCATTGCTTTGCCCGAAAGGGGGAGAAATCCTGATGACAACTAACAACCGATACGCACCGTTTGCCGTGGTCGCGCTCGCCGCGAGCGTGCTTGGGTGGGGCGCTTCCACCTGGATGAATCGTGAGCAGACGGCTGCGCAAACTTTACCCGCCGCCAATAACGCCGCGGCATTTGGCTTTCAACCGAATGCCCAGGCTCCAATGCAATTTGCACCGCAAACCTTGCCGCAACCGCTGCAATTGACCGGTGCGCCAATGACGTATGTGGCCGTGCCCGCGCAAGGCCAGTTCGTACCCGCCCAGGTCGTCACTGTGCGGGAAGCCGCCGCGCCTGTCGTGCGCACCGCGCCTATCCGCACGCGCACGGCTGTGGCGGCCAACGACGCGCCCGTCAACAGCGCGAGCGCACGCAAACGCGGCATGAGCAATAAAGCCAAAGCCGCGATTGCCATCGGTGGTGGCGCCGGTGTAGGCGCGGCCATTGGCGGCATTGCCAAAGGCGGCAAAGGCGCGGCCATTGGCGCACTCATCGGCGCTGGTTCGGGCGCGGTCTATTCCGTGATCCGGCACAAGCAGAACAAGCCGGTCTTTTAACCGGCCGCGCGTTGGCCAAGTTCGCCAAGCAACAAAACCGAAAACCTCTCACCCGAATTCTGTCAGTTTCTCTTGGCTGGCTGTATGTCCTACAGCAGTGTCAGAGAAACTAGAATTGGGGTGAGAGGTTTTCGGCTTTTGGCGTTGTATCCGCAGTAAAAGCCCGTCTTTTATAGGTTTTCCGGCTAGGCATCTGGGCCGCCTATGCTATATTGCGCCCGCCAATTTCCTATCGGTTGGTGTTTTGAATTTGGATGGATGGAGGAAGTTAGGAAATGAAGACACTCTTCTACACTGCCTGTCTTTTGATGGTGCTGTCAGGCTACTCGCAGTGGCAAACATTTGCGCTGCAGGTGGTTGAGCTGGCTCGCCAACAACTCCCGCAACCAATCGCAGAGCTTTGGCCCACCCAAACCGCCGCCTACCAACGGGTCAATGCGGCGGGGAGGGAAGAAGCAATCTCTGCACGTCTGAAAGAGACCTTACGCGAGTTAAGCGAAAGCGAAAGCTTGAGCGGCGCCCGTGTGAGCCTTAAACAAGTTCGCTTCATTCCCACGAACGCAGTGGCCGCGCAAAAGACCACGGCTTTCTTGAATGTTCCGAACAAAGCGCGTCGTGAGGAAGATGCCCCAGAGAAGCTGTCAGCCACGGGTTATTACGTGGCGACCATCAACTACGATTTGCTCAGTCCTTTGACTGTCGAATCGGGGGCGACTGTCCTGACGGCGGCCTGTTCCTGTGGCGTCGCGCAAGTCCGTTTGAGCGACGGCTTCGGAGTGGTGAAGACTTTCAGATGCCCCGTATTGAGGAACTGACCGAAAGGTTCCTCTGGTGAAGTCGTCAGCATCCGATGGATGGCAACAAGGCGGAGCGTGATAAACGCTCCGCCTTTTCTATTCCGCTAAGCCCTTGCCGCCGCGCCCTTCCAAATCCGCCTGCTTTGTGTAGAATGCCCGCACACTCCCAACCAACGCTGTAACCGAGTTATTCCAAAACAAGCCCGCAACAAAACGACGGGCGGCTTTGCTGACAAAGGGTAAAGAAACCGTCTTTGTAATTAGAGGTATGCATTAAGGAGGCATTTGTTATGTGTGTACATCAGGCGCCTGAAAGTCCTGAAGAACGCCGGACATTTCTGGGCGTTTTATCCGGCTTGATCGCCGCCGGAATTTCCGCCGTGCTCGGCGTCAACCTCGGCCGCTTTGCGCTCGGCACGGCCTTTACCAAAGGCGCTGAAGCCGTCTGGTCGGACGCTGGCAGCTTGGCCCAAATTCCCGAAGGCAAATTGACCAAACGCAATCTGGTCGTATCACGAATCGCGGGCTGGGGCAGTTTTACCAGCGAGCGTGCCGTCTGGGTGGTGCGCAAAGGCGAAGAGGTCAAAGTCTTCACCGCCGTTTGCCCGCATCTGGGTTGCACCGTCAACGCCAACGCCGAAGGTTTCCTGTGCGCCTGTCACAACAGTCAATGGAACGCCAGCGGGCAGATGCTGGCAGGGCCGTCACCGCGCGGCTTGGATGCGCTGGAACATCGTGTCGAAGGCGGCAAGCTGCAAGTCCGTTACGCGGATTTCAAACAGGGGATTCCAAACAAAGAGGCCATCGGCTGAGTAGGACAGACTTTAGTCTGTCCTACTCGTTCTGATTTAGCTGGCAGAGGATGATATGAACTCTGAAAAAAACACTTCGCGGCTGGCGGCGGCTTATGATTGGTTGGATGAGCGGACGGGCGTCAAAGCGGCGGTGAGCGCCACGCTAGACGAACCGATTCGCGGGGGCGCGCGTTGGGCCTATGTTTTCGGCAGCGCGTTGCTGTTTCTGTTTGCCATTATGGTCGTGACGGGCATTGCGCTGACGCTCTATTACGTGCCGAGCGCCGACCACGCGCATACCAGCGTCGCTTACATCCAAAAGGTCGTGCCCGGCGGCGCGCTTATTCGCGGGCTGCATCATTACGGCGCGAGTGCGATGTTAATCATCGCCGTGGTGCATCTGGCCCAAGCCTTCCTGTTTGGCGCATACAAACAACGGCGCGAATTGATCTGGTTGAGCGGGGCGATAATGCTGTTGCTCTTGTTGCTCTTTTCCTTTACGGGTTATTTGTTGCCGTGGGATCAGGCGGCGTATTTCGGCACGAAGGTGGGCGCTTCGATCGCGGGCGAAATCCCGCTGGTTGGCCCGCTGCAACGGCGCATTTTGCTGGGCGGCGAAGACCTGTCAACGCTCACGTTGTCGCGCTTTTTTACCGCCCACGTATTTTTGCTGCCGCTTGGTTTGGCTGGGCTGGCCGGCCTGCACCTGTTGTTCTTTCGCCGCTCAGGCCCGGCGGGGCCGTACCATAACCGCGCTGACAACCGCGTCGAGCGTTTCTATCCGCGCCAGGTCTTCAAAGATTCAGTAGCGATGCTGGCGGTCTTTTTGGGGCTGGTATATTTGGCTTATCGTTGGCCGGCGGAGTTGGGGCCGGTGGCCGATCCGACGCAGGATTATCTGGCGCGCCCGCCTTGGTTTTTCATGCCACTGTTTCAGTTGCTGAAGTATTTCGAGGGGCAACTCTCGCTCATCCCGATTATGGGTGTGCCAGCCTTATTGTTCGGGCTGCTGTTCCTGCTGCCGTTTTTCGACCGCCACCCTGAGCGCCATCCATTGAAGCGTAAGCTGGCCGTAGCCTTGCTGGCGCTATTCATCATCGGCCCGATTGCGTTGATCGGTCTGGCGCGGTATGAGGACACGCATCACCCTGAGTTCGGGCCGCAGTTGCAAAAGCAGGAAGAAGAGATGCGCGCCTTTCTCAAAGCGCCCTTTGAGCCGCAAGTTGTCGGCGGCCAGAGCGTAGTAGCGAAAGTAGCCGCAGCGCCGCAAGCGTATTTACAGGCCTGCGCGGCCTGTCACGGCGAACACGGCGAAGGCGCGGCCACGTTCCCGGCCTTGACGGGCGTGAGCGCCAAGCCGCAACGCACAAAAGAGGATTTGTTGAAGCTGCTGGATGATGCCACGGCTTACGGCTTGGAATTGCCGATGCCGAAGTCGTTTCCGAAATTGAGTGCCGAGCAGAAGAAAGAAATCGTCGAGTGGTTGGCGACGCTCAAGTAACCTGGGTACGCACCGTTTCCAGCGTGCGGACTTGGCAGCAGACGAACTGACACCGGAAGAAAACCCTCCGGCATGCGCCGGTCTGCCGCCACGCCCGCACGCTGGAAGCGGTGCGTACCCAGGACGCGCCGTTTCGTACTTACTCGCCTGCCTTGCGTTCGGCGCGCCGCTCACGCCCTCCGAGTTCGCTGAAGATTTCCTGCAGGTGATCGCGTATCTGATTGCCGATGTCTTCGAGGTTGAAATCCTTGGCGTCGCCGCACGGGATTTTGAAACCCGCCGCAAAGCCCGGCCCCCAGCGTTCATCTTCGACTTTCACTTCGTCCTCGAAATACGAAACCACTTGCCGGCAAGCCATTGCCACGGTCGTCAATGAACTGTCCTCGAGCAACGGCGCGAAGACGGTTTTGACGTTGGGATCGAGTGCGCCCAGCCGCGCCAGAATGCGGTTGAATTGCCCGGCAGCAAAGCGCGCCTCGTTTTCCCCGGCGTTCATCCATTGCACCCGCGCCGCCGTGCGCGCCGTGCGGTACAAGACGTTGATGAGTTTTTTGAGTTCCTGTTCGCGTTCCATTGTCAGTCTCCTAGAGCTTGGCTCCTAAGTTTGGCTCCTAAAGTTTGGTTTTGACCTGCGCCCGCGCCGGTTTTTCAACTGGCGTCAGTTGTTGGCGCAACAATTGTTTGGCGCGCTGCAAGCGCCATTTCACCGTCGTCAGCGGCAAGTCGAGAAAATCCGCAATCCGCCGCAACGGCAGTTCATCATAAAACCGTAGTTGCAGGATCAGCCGATGCTCCGCGTCCAGCGCCTCAATCGCCGCGCGCACCCACGCCGTGTCGAAACTTTCAATCGGTTTGAAAGGCTGTGCCAACGCGCTACTGCTTTCAAGCAGGGCCTCATCCAATTCGACGCGGTGCGCGCGCTCCTGGCGCGTGCGCTGGCCCAGGCGATAGGCCGCGTGGCGCGTGATGGCGTAAAGCCACGCCGCGAATTTGTCCGGCTCTTCCAGCGCGGGCAGGGCTTTGAAGGCGAGCAGCAAGGCCTCCTGCACGATGTCTTCGGCCAGTTCGTTGCCGGCAATCGTTTGCGCCACGCGATAGGCTGCCGCGCGGTAACGCAACGCCAGCACATCGAACGAACGCAGATCGCCCAGTATGGCGGCCAACACCAAGGCGGCGTCAGGCAAATTGTCGAATTCAGAATCAGCCATCCGGTTTTCCCGCACTGCACTAGAGACAGGCAGTACGAAAAAGGATAGCCGCCGGGTTGAAAAAGTTTCGACCCGTGCGAGTACAACTAATGGAAGCCTGTGCTTCTTGGGCTGGCGGAGCCTTTGGAGTGCGGCGGCTCGACGCCGCTTTGGTATGCCCTTCGGCGTGTCAAGCAATCAAGGTTACGGACAGCCACAGTGTCTTTGGCTAGCAGTTTTGCCCAATGCCGAGTGGCATACCAAAGCGGCGTCGAG
>JANOWX010000274.1:0-8011 GCA_031418175.1 Acidobacteriota bacterium
GCGAACGCGCCGCGCCGCGTCCCTGTTTGCGTTCGCTGCTGTAACGCAGCGTGAACGGTGTGCCGGTTAAATTGAGTTCTTCACCAAGAGTTTGATTGCCGTAGCCGATGACGCATCCTGCGCCTTCACAATCGTCGTCCACTCAGGTGTCGCACTGCGGCGGCGGGCCATCGGGCGGCTGCGCATCGGGCGGCGGGCCATAGGGCCAATTGGAATCCCACGGCGAGAAGTGAATGACCGGCACTCGCCACAAGCTTTGATTCACCGCGTAAAGGCCGGCCAGCGTCTGCCGCTCCGCCGCGTTAATGCCCAGCGCGTCATATTCGCCTTGCGTCGCCGCTTGCCCCGCGCCGTTCACATCCAGATTCGCCGCGCCGCTGGTGATGCTCAGAATTTTGACCACGCGCCCGCTCGCCGAAGCGACCCACTGGCCCGTCACGCGGTCATACGCGCCCGACGGGATGTTGATGCCCACCTCGAAGTTCAAGAAGTTTTCGTTGTATTGCACGACCGGCTGGCTGAAGGTCGTTTCTAGTGCATTGGCGGCGGCAGCTTCGTCCAGGCTGTATTCGACCGCGTATGTGTAGGCGCTGTTGGCCGGCAAGTCGCCCGGCATCGCATTCACGCCGTTCGCGCCGGCGGTGAATTCAGTTGCGCGCACATGCAGCTTGTCCAGTCCGACCATGGCACCGCCCGGCAATTTCAGCGTGGCGGTCGTGCCTTGTTTGAACAGCAGCCGCGTGCGGCGCGCGCCCGCCGTGTCGGTCGAGACGCTGCTTTGCGCCGTTTGAATCGGCGCGCTGCTGAGCAAATCAATCAGCGTCACGTTGGCGTCGTAACCCATCAACACTACGTCGGGCACGCCGCAATAATCCTGCCAGGGCACGGTTTCGGTGCGTTGCAACGGCAGGAAACCGACCCGCTCGTAATTCAGGGTTAGCACGCCGCCGCCATTCACGGCCAGATCGAAGCGGCCATCGGCGCGGCTCAAGGTCTGACCGAATTCGGAATGACCGAGCACGGTGACTTTGACCAGCGGCAGCGGGTTGTTGTTTTTGTCGAGCACGCGGCCTTTCAACACCGCCACGCGCAGCTTGTTGATCGTACCCGGCGCGACGCCGGTTTGAACGGGGTTTGCACCCGTATAAAGAAATTCGGTCGCGTCGCCCAGCGTCGTCGCGACGGTCATGTCCAGCGGCGGCGCGCTCAAGGTGGGCGGCGTGGTGGGATCGGCGTTGACAATGATTTGCACCTCATCGCTCGCGCTGGCCGGTGCATTCGTGGCCGTCAGCCGCAGGACATAGGCGCCGTTGAGGCGGAAGAGCGCGCTGGTCGCCAGCCCGCTTGCATTGCCCAACAGCACGGTGGCAGGGCCGCTGACCAGACTCCATTCGGTGCTGCTGGCGCCACCCGTCACCGTGCCGAGCAGCATGGCCGTGGCGGGCAGCGTGATGACTTGATCGGCGCCCGCATTGACCAGCAGCGGGCCGTTGACGGTGATCGTTACGTCGTCGGTTGCGGTTAGTTGTGAATCGTTCGCCGTCAAGCGCAGCACGTAGACGCCCGTCGCGCTGAACGTCGCCGTCGTCGCGACTTGATTGGCATTGCCAAAGGTCACGGTGCCGGGGCCGCTCAGCTTGCTCCAACTGGCCGTCAAGCTGCCGCCAATGGGCAGGCCGTCGTCGCTGACTTGCCCCGGCAAAAAGGCGGTCACGGTTGAGGCGATGGTTTGATCTACGCCCGCATTGGCGAGCGGCGGCTGGTTGGCGGGCAGTGGCGTGAAGTAGCCGCTCAGGTCAATCACCAAGTCGGTGGTGGACTGCGAGAAGAGCTTGAAGGCCCCGTCAGCATTGCCCAGCCCCGTGCTGAAGTGCCGGTTGAGGACTTGCCCGGCGTTGTAATTCGAGGTCGCAATCAAAGGCTGTGTCGCGCTGCTCGGCCAGACCGTCAGATAGCCGCCGCCCACCGGCGCGACCACCGTGGCATTCCCTACCACGCCCAGCGCGTTGGCCGGAATCGTCAGTCCGTCGCACAATCCGCGCGCCGGTTGCGTGTAGGTTTGCTGGCCATTCAACGGCGCATTCGGTTTGAAACAGCCGGGGAAGGCCGGGTTGTTGCGCGTTTCGAGCAAGCGCACCGGCTGCGCGAGCGGCGTGAAGAGCAAGCCCGCGCCATTGGCGTCCAACACTTCATTGCTGAAATAGCCCAGCACGTCAATCACCAACTCGGTCGTCGCGGTAGTGAAAATCTTGAACTGGCCGGCGGGCGAAAGGCCTACGCTGAAAGGGCCGTTGACGATTTGATTGAATTCGTAATTCGACGACGCCACCAGCGGACGGCTCGCGTCCGCCGGAAAGAGCGTCAAATAACCGCCGCTTTGCGGACTGACCGTCGTGGCATTGCCGACGATGGCGCGCGCCGCCGCCGGTATGCCAGTGCAAGGAATGGTGACTGTTTGCAGCGTGTCCGTGCCGCCCGGCAACGGCGCGCCCGGCGTGACGCAACCAGTGAAACCCGCGCGCGTTTCCAGCAAACGCACCGGCGCAGGCAGCGGATGAAAGTACAAACCGCTCGCGGCGGGCGGCGCGTAATAGCCGCTCACATCCACCACCACATCCGTCGTCCTCAAGGCGTAGATGTTGAACGCGCCATCCACCGCGCCCAGGCCTACGGTAAAGACGTTGTTGACGATTTCGTTGGCCGTGTAGTTGGTGCTGGCAACGGTCGGTTGCGCCGCGCCACTCGGATACAACGTTAAATAGCCGCCCCCCGATTGCACCGTCGTGACGTTGCCGGTGAGGGCTTGCGCCGTCGCGGGAATGCCGCAGAAATTGCGCGCCAGTTGCGTGCGCGCCGTATTCCCCGCAATCGGCGCATTGGGCTGCGCACAGGCATTCGGACTCGTCCCCGGCCGCGTGTCGAGCAAGCGCACGGGCGCGGGCAAGGGATAAAACTGCAACCCCGCCAACCCGCCGTCCTGATTCACCGTGAAGGTCTGCCCCGCCACCGCGAGCGTCCCCGTGCGCGCACTCGCGGTCAGATTCGCCGCGACGGTAAAGCTGACCAACCCATTGCCAACACCCGCCGCACCTGACGTGATACTGAGCCAAGCCGCATTGCTCACCGCCGTCCAGTTGCAGGAGGGCTGCGACGCCGTCACCGCCACCCCGCCACTGCCGCCACCCGCCTGAAAATTGGACGCTGCGGGCGCGAGGCTGAACGTGCAGGTTTGGGCCGCGCCGCGCCGCAGCGGAAGCACGCTGAACAACCACGCGCTGAGCAGCACGCAATACCCGAACCCGAAGGCGATTTGGCTGACAACCAGACGACGCTTTTTCATAACCTACTCCGATGATGGAAATGTTAGAGAGAGAGAGTGTGTGTGTGTGTGTTGTTCAATGTCCGGGCACTCTCGGCATAAGCTGCGCAGATCAAAGTTACTGTAGGCAAGCAGAGTGGCAGGTGTCTGGAAAATCTCGTGAACAAAAGCGGAAATTTGCTGGTTTACGCGGATTTTCCGGGCGGCAGTGATTGGCCACGGTAAGCCGGCTCAAGCGGGCTGCGCCGTTTCATCCGTCACAGCCGTGGCCGCTTGACCTGTGATCCGCCCAAGCTGGGGGGATCAGGAATCTTGACGAAGGATGCTGCGCTCGCTGGGGGCTGCGATTTCAGCGGCGCTTGTTATAATCCCGCCCGCAATTTCGCATTCTGTCCAAACCGGCACAAACCGGCACAAACGGCACAAACGGCACAAACCTGCCTAAACCTGCCTAAACCTGCCTAAACCTGGAGGTCTTTATGAAGCTTTCGTTCAAACTGCCCGGCGGCCTGCTCATCGCCCTGGCCTTGAGCTTTGCCGCCCTGGCGCAAGCCAGACGCCCCCTCACCTTTGACGACCTGCTGGCGCTCAAACGTCTGAGCGACGCGCAGGTTTCGCCCGACGGCGCGCGCGTGACCTACGTCAGCGGCGACGTAGACAAGAACGCCAATCGCACCAAACGCAGCATCTGGGTTGTCTCGACAAACGGAAGTGCGGCGCAACCATTCATCACGTCAGACAAGAATGATTTTTCGCCGCGCTGGTCAGCCGATGGCAAGTGGCTCGCCTTTCTCTCGACCCGCGCTGGCGCGCCGCAGATTTATGTCGCTAGTGCTGCTGACCCAGGAGGTGGCAGCAACGCGCGCAAAGTCACCGACGCGCCCGAAGGCGTGGGCGAATTCATCTGGTCGCCGAATGGCAAGCTCTTCGCCTTCACGACCGATGTCTATCCCGATTGCGCCTCGTTCAATTGCGTGGCCAAACGCGCCGAGGCCGAAGAGAAAAGCAAAGTCAAAGCCGTCATCACTGACCGCCTATTGTTTCGGCACTGGGATTCGTTCAAGCGCGGCAAACGCGCGCACTTGTTCGTCGTTTCGTCAGACGGTGGCGAGCCGAAAGACCTGACGCCCGGTGATTTCGATACGCCGCCTTTTTCGCTGGGCGATCCCACGGCTTTCGATTTCGCGCCCGATTCGTCTGAGATTGCCTTCGCGCGCAACACCGAAAAGGACGAAGCCATCAGCACGAACAACGATCTCTTTATCGTCTCGATCAATGGCGGCGAACCCAAGCGCATCACCGGCAACAACGTGGGCAGCGATACGACGCCGCGCTATTCACCCGATGGCAAATGGATCGCCTATCGTTCGCAAGCGCGCGCCGGCTTTGAAGCCGACCGTTTCCGCCTGATGCTGTATGACCGCGCCAAAGGCACGGCGCGCGAACTGTCTGTCGGCTTTGACCGCTGGGTCGAAGACTTGCTGTGGCTGCCCGACAGTCAACGTCTGATTTTGACTGGGCAGGAACGCGGGCACGAGGCGTTTTGGACAGCGCCACTCAATGGCGACAAGTTCGGCTTGATCGTCAAAGACGGCTCGAATGGCGGCGCGAATGTGTCCGCCGATGGCCGGACGCTCGTCTTCACGCGTTCGAGTTCGGCCATGCCCGCCGAAGTCTTCAAGGCCAACGCCGCTGGTTCCGGCGTGACCCAATTGACGCGGGCCAACACGGCGCTGCTGGCGCAACTCGATCTGACGCCCGCGGAAGAGATCGAATATGACGGCGCGAAAATGCCGGTGACGCGTTCGGCCAGGATCGGCAAAGTGAAAGCTACGACCGACATCGGCCCCGGCAAACCGTCGCGCATTCACGGCTTCATTTACAAACCGCCGCAATTCGACGCGGCCAAAAAGTATCCGCTGGTCTTGCTCGTGCACGGCGGCCCGCAAGGCGCGTGGATGGACAATTGGGGCTATCGCTGGAATGCGCAGATGTGGGTCGCGCGCGGTTACGTCGCGGTCGCGCTCAACCCGCACGGCTCGACCGGTTATGGCCAGGCGTTTACCGAGCAGATCAGCGGCGATTGGGGCGGCGCGGTTTACGAAGACCTGATGAAAGGCGTGGATGCGGTCGTCAAACGCGGCTACGTTGACCCGCAACGCATGGGCGCGGCGGGCGGTTCGTATGGCGGCTATATGACTAACTGGATGATGGGCCACACGGATCGTTTCAAAGCCTACGTCACGCACGCCGGCATTTTCAGTACGACGAGCATGTATGCGACCGAAGAACTCTGGTTTCAGGAATGGGAGTTCAAAGGCACGCCGTGGACGAACCCGGAACTTTACGCCAAATGGTCGCCCGCCGCGCACGCCGCCAAATTCAAAACCCCCACGCTGGTCGTGCACGGCGAACTGGATTACCGCGTGCCCATCGGCGAAGGCTTGCAACTCTTCAGCACACTGCAACGGCGCGGCGTGCCGTCGCGGTTTTTGTACTTCCCGGATGAAGGCCATTGGGTGCTGAAACCGCAGAACAGCGAGTTGTGGTACAAGACGGTGCTGGGCTGGTTCGATCAGTGGTTGCAGCCGCATGCGGCGACGGCATCGCGATAACACACTAACAACTCCAACTCTCAAGAAGCCCGGCTGCGTGATCTCAAAGACGCTGCCGGGCTTTTCTTTTATCCTGATTGACAGACCAGCGACACAACATTATTATTGGGTTGCTTTCACATCACCTGCTACACCAACGCGCTGGTTAGTGCGCGGAGGATAGGCGAATGATTGCTTTATTCGATCAAACCGGGAACTTGCCCCCGGCATCCATTGGGCAAGCTGGAAGGAGTTTGCAGAACGATTCGGAACGAACGCACATCGCAAGAAACTCCTGAAAGGCCTGAAACAAGCGGCGGACAACTTGCGCGCCGCTGGCTGCGAGGCTCTTTACGTTGACGGCAGCTTCGTCACGAGCAAAGAGCGCCCGAACGATTTTGATGCCTGTTGGAGTCGGCTTGACGTGGATGGAGATTTGCTTGATCCCGTCTTGCTTGATTTCAGCAACGAACGCGCCGCACAAAAAGCAACGTACGGCGGTGAACTTTTCCCTGCCGAATGGATTAGAAGGTGGCAGTGGAAAATCGTTTTTGGACTTCTTTCAAAGTGACCGCGCAACGGACAAGCCAAAAGGCCTCGTCGGCATTCGGCTCAGGCGCGTGTCACCGAGGAAACGAGAATGATTCAAAACCAGCGGCAATACAGGATCACTAAAGCGCATGCCGCGAAATTTGCGCGCGAACTGGCCGAGTTTGATGAGCGCCCGGCGGCGCATCCGCGTGTGCATCATCGGGTGATTAAAGCGATGAAAGATGCGCTCGCCAGCCAACTGGAAAGTCTCGAAAAAGAGTTGAAAGAGTACGAACGGTTGCGGCGCAGCAAACCCGCCAAGCTCAAACTCGAACAACTCAATGAGGTGCCACAGACGCTCATCTGCGCGCGCATTTCGTCCGGCTTATCGCAGCGAGAACTGGCCGCGCGGCTGGGGTTGAAAGAACAACAGATTCAACGTTACGAAGCGACCAATTATGAAACCGCCAGTCTGCGTCGGGTGTTGGAAGTCGCCGCCGCGTTGACCGCCAACGCGGCCTGATGCTGGACGGCATTCGCGCTGGCGCCAGTTCTCATCAATCCCTTTGATCATGATCTTGACCCCGTTTGGAAATGGGTGAAGAATGCCGCTCGTTCAGGAGAAAACTTATGGCAAAACACGAATGGAAATACAGCGGGATGTCGCCGGCATGGTTGGGAGTGTTGTTCAGCGTGTGTACGATGGCGCTTAGCATTCTTGCGCTCCTCCCTTTCGCCCTATACCGGGCCGCTTCGCCGCCCCAGACATTGTTTGGGGAAGTAGCAATTCGGTTGCTGAGCATTGCTTGTTCGCTGGGGCTGCTGGCAGGCAGTCTGCTGCTTTACCGAAAGCTGCTCGAACGCGCGAAGCAGCGTAAAGCCGCCGCCGGCAAGCAATCCCCGCAAGTACTCTTCGATACCCTCAAGGCGGAAATGTCGCTGCGCCTGAAGGGGGAAAAGCTTTAGATGGACGAGCCTCAACCAACCCAACTCAGCCCTTTGCCAGACGCAGAAATTACGCTCAATGCGCCCGCTGAAACATTTGCAAGAACGTTGGCGGCCGATTACGAAAACTCGCTGGTCGAACTTGCCAAAATCCTCGCCACCCATCAGCAGGCCGATCAGGTACAACGCATCCACATCGAGCAGGCGCACACCACTTTAACCCTGGTACATGACACAAGCTGGACACGGGAGTTGCTGTTAATTCTCGGCAGCGCGCTCTTCGGGGCGTTCGTGCAAGGTTTTATCGAAGCGTTGGCCGACGATAAGAAACCGCTGGTCGTCACCTACGTGATACTGGGGTTACTGGGGATGGTGATGGTCTTCCGGGCGTTGCGCCAACGCTGAGCGCATCAACTTGCCTGGCTGGCAAATCGTTAGCCCCATCCGACTACCAAAGATTCGCCGCAAACGGTAAAGTGAGCGCGCCGGTGCAAACTCGCACCCGGCGCAACGACCCCAAATCAATTTAGTGGGCACTACCGTAATTTGTGTGGGTAGGTACCATGCATGCATGGATGCTACCGAACTTTATCAACCAATTTTAGGTCTCACCGAGCCGTGG
>JANOWX010000275.1:0-10130 GCA_031418175.1 Acidobacteriota bacterium
CCAGTGCTGCATTTTCTACCAGTGTTCCAAACTTGGTTGTTCTGATTTAGACCCCACGAAATAGTGGTGGAACTTATGATTCCCCTTGTAGTAACGAATTTATGCGCGCTATCGCGCTGCGAATAAATTCGCTACTAAAAGCGAAATCACAGTTCACTGCCAATGGGCCTGCCGCGTGGCATGCCACACTCGCAGGCCAGCTTTAGTGGGAAAATTGCAAATAAACCTCGCCAGATACTGGCCATTTTGTATATTATCCCGGCGCTTCCCCTGTTCACATTATGGTGGTTGAAAACTCAAGTTGAGTGGAGTTCTGGTGATGAAGGAATGGTTACGGTCGGGCACGATGATTCATCAGTATCGCATCGTGATGCGTATCGGAGTCAGTGCAATTGGTGAGGTCTATCAGGCGCGGGATGATGTCAATTTCCGCGACTGCGCGGTGAAACTGCTCTCGGCAAATCTGCTTTGGGACGACAACAGCCGGCAACGATTTCTACAAATCGTCAAATCCGCTCCGCCGCTCGACCATCCGAACATTTGCAAAATTCTCGATGCGGGCGTGACGGCCAACGGGCAGCCCTTCGTCGTCACCGAAGTCGTGCACGGCCGCACGCTGGACGAGATCGGCATCGGTTTGGCGCGCAAGCTGGGAGACAAGATTCAAATCGCCATCGAAACGGCGGACGCGCTGGCCGCCGCCCACGCCAAAGGCATTCTGCATTTGGGGCTGAAACCCGCCAACGTGATGCTCGATCATCAAAGCAAAATCCGCGTGCTGGATTTTGCCGTCACCCTGGCGACGCAAATCGCGTTGATGTCGCGCGGCCCCAAAGCGCCTCCGCAGCAACTGACCATCGGCAAAGCGCGTTACCTCAGCCCCGAACAGGTGCGCGGTGAAAAGCCCACCCCGCAGTCGGATATTTTCAGTTTGGGCACCCTGATTTACGAACTCTTTTCCAGCCAATTGCCCTTTCCCGGCAAGTCTGTTGAAGAGGTTTGCCACAACATCGTGAACACGGCGCCGGAAGAACTCACGCTGGAAAATCATGAAGTCCCGCCCACTGTGAATCCGATCTTGATGAAGGCGCTCGCCAAAAACCCGGCGGAGCGTTATCGCACGGCGGCGGAATTCGCCGAAGCCTTGCGCCAATTAGCCGCTGAAGAAAAAGCAGCGGCCCTCGTCAAAGCCAAAGGCAAGCTCAAAAAGGACACCGAAGGCAGTATAGACCTCGACGCTCAAAGCTGGCTCGAAATGCTCAAAGAGCTGCTCAAAAAGATCAAGAAGCAATTGATCATCTCGCTCATCTTTGGGATCACGGCGGCGGCCTTTGGTCTCACCTACTACTATCGCAAAGACCAAAACTTCAAATTACCCGAAGAAGTGTTGCCCTTCGCCAAAATGACCACCAGCGGCAAGGTGCTCGAAGCGGTGATTTCACCCGATGGCAAGGGCCTGGCGTATCTGGTTGAGGATGGCGCGCGGCAAAATCTGATCTATCAAAATATCAAGGACAAACGCGACCGCTTAATCTATTCAACCAAAGACACCGAAATAGGCGGGCTGACGTTTTCGCGCTTCAACGATTTCGTCTTCTTCATTAAGTCCTCACCGGCGCCCAGCGAGTTGCTCAAAATCCCGCTCGGTGGCGGCGTGACGCCGAAAATTCTGAGCAACATTGCCAGCCCGGTGACGACTTCGCCGAACAATCAGCGAATCGCCTTCGTGCGGCACAACGGCGCCGAGTCGCAGTTGGTGATTTACGACCTCAAAAACCTGACCGAAAGCATCGTCACCACGCGCCAAAGTCCAACGCAATTTGCGGCCAGCGGCCCCGTCTGGTCGCAGGACGGCAAGACAATCGCCTGTGCGATCAAGCGCGCCGAAGACGATCTGACCCTCGACATCGTGTTGATTGATGTCGAAGGCGGGATCGAAAAACCCCTGGTGTCGGGCGCTTGGGTTGAAATCAGCCGGCTGGCGTGGCTGGCTGGCGACGAGGGCTTGCTGGTCAATGGGCGCACGCTCGAATCGCAACGCTGGCAAATCTGGCGCATCGCGCGAGCCAACGGCGAAGTGCAGGAAATGACCGGCGGCGTCAACGACTATCGCGGCTTGAGCCTCACCAATGACAGGCGCATGGCGCTGACCGTGAATTTCGTGCGGGATGTGGTGCTCTGGCTCGGCGCCAATGACAGCGCGACGCAAATCACCGTCGGCCAGGAAGATGGAATCAGCGGCTTGGCCTGGCTGGGCAACGATCAATTGATCTATACCTCGCGCACCAACCGCCGCGAGGAACTTTGGTTGAAAAAGACCGCTGGCACGCCCGCGCATTTTCTGGAATCGTTTTGGCCGAACAATGCCCGGGCGGTGCTCACGCCAATCGCCCACGGCCAAGGCGCCATCTTTGCCGCCATCGTCGGCGATAAAGCGCAACTCTGGCAGGGCGATATTAGCAACAACGGCATGCAACAATTGACCGACGGCCAGGTCACGCTCTTCCCGCAATTGAGCAGCGACGGCGCGACCTTGCTTTATTCCGTGCTTGCCAATGGCCGCGCATCCATCGCCAAACGTAATCTCAGTAACTCAGCAACCGCCGTCCTGCTTGAGGGCCGCGCCTGGGGCGGCGTCCTTTCGCCCGACGGCAGCCAGTTCGCCTGCAACGTATTCGATGATGCCAGCGGCCTGTGGCAACTACAGGTCTTTCACATGGCTGGCGGCGTCCCCGTCACAAAATTTGAGTTGCCGGGCACTGCCCATCGCTTCTTGCACTGGCTACCGGATGGCACCGGCATCGCCTATCTCGTCACACAACGCGGCGTCACGAATGTGTGGCAGCAGCCGCTGGATGGTAGCGCCCCCAGCGCGCTGACCAGTTTCACGAAACAGCGCCTCTACAACTTCGCCTGGTCGCCGGATGGCAAACAATTGGCGGTCGCGCGCGGCCGTAGCATCAGTGACGCTGTCACGATCAGCGGTTGGGCAAACGAAAAGCGCTAAACCAGTTCTCACATCACAGGATCGCTGGCTCTAACGCTAAGGAATGCAGGTTTCGCTTTTGAGCGGGATTCGGTTATGGCTGGCTGCTTGGCTGGTCAAAGAGTTCTCAGCCAACAGTGTGACTGCGGCAGTGTTAGGGCGTCGCCGCTTCCGCGCGGATGTAGAGAATCCGCGCGCAGCTTTCGCAGGTAATGATGACCTCGGCGCGTTTGATGTCGCTGAAAACCTGCGGGCGGATTTTCATGCGGCACGACAGACAGGAATAATCGCGCGCTTCGGCCAGCACGACGCCGTTGCGCATGCGCGAGAGGCGTTGATAGGTGGACTTGGCTTCGCCGCCCAGGGTGTTGAAAAGTTGCTGGCGCTCGGTCTGCAACGCCACGAGTTTCGCTTCGGCCGCAGCCACTGCCTGTGCGAAGGCGGCTAGTTCCTTGTCCACTTCGACCCGGCGCGTGGCGATGGCGGGGGCGCGTTCCTTGACCTCGGCTTCGAGCTTTTCGACCTGCTCCATCATTTTCAGGATTTCAGTCTCAAGCGCGCTGACAGTCTTTTTGGTCGCGTCAATCTCGCGCAAGGCTGTGGTGTATTCGCGCTCGTTGGTCGCTTTCATCAAATCTTCTTTGAATTTCTGGTGTTTCTGTTGTTCGGTTTCCAGGTCGGCTTCGCTGGCGCGGCGTTTGGCTTTGACGGCTTCGAATTCAGCTTGCAGGTCGTGGAATTCGCGGTTGGCATCGGCGAACTTGCGTTCGATCAATTCCTGCCGGCTGGGCAGTGTGGCAATCTCTTCGTTGAGCCGCCGGATTTCAAGGTCAGTCTCCTGGAGTGAGATCAATTGGCTCAGTTCCGCGTTCAAATGGGCCTCCTGTGGGTTTTTGCTTGGGGGCAATCGTGCTTGCGTAATGCGCGCCCATCATCACACAGCGCCGTCCTTCGCGCAAGCTGCGCGCCGCGCATTCGCCGCAACAGCCTCAGACCGGCAATTTTCCAGACCACGCGCTTCAATTTCATTCAACCAAGACGGCAAAGACGGCCTGGTTCAGGGCCTATTCATGCTCAGAAATTGAAACGCCAAGACGCCCAGAGCGCCCAGCGGGGTAAAGCGGTACCAGCGATTCCACTTGGTCTTGCTTGGCGGCCTTGGCGGCTTGGCGTTAAAGCACGCTGGCTTAGCTTGAGAATGAATAGACCCTGGGCCTGGTTGACGAAGTCACACCCCTGCGGCATTATCCCGCCGTCTTCCCCCTCAGTACGCATTCACGTTGCCTTGGGAAAACAAAACCTCTCAAACAACCAACGGGACTCAACCATAAGGACAGGAAGATGGCAATTACTTGCAGCAAAGAGCTCGCGGTTCGCCTGGCTGTACCAACCGACGAGCTGTTTCTTTACCAACTTTATGCCAGCACCCGCGCGGCGGAATTAGCAGTTTATGGCTGGGCCCGCGCGCAGCAAGAGGCCTTCCTGCAATTGCAATTTCGGGCGCAAAAACAGCATTACGAAGCGTATCCCAACACGACGCATTACATCATCGAACACACGGATCAGGTCTTCGGTAAACCCGAGACGCGCGCTATCGGCCACGTGCTGACGGCGCGGCCCGGCGGCGCCCAGAATGAAATCCGGTTGGTGGATATTTCATTGCTGCCCGAACAGTGTGGCAACGGCATCGGGACGGCTATGCTGCAATGGTTACAGGCTGAAGCGCGTCTCAACCACCAACCGTTGCGCTTGCACGTCGCACCTGAAAATCCGGCGCGGCGCTTGTACGAGCGTTTAGGCTTTCAATTGATCGAAGCGCGCGGCTCGCACCTGTTTATGGAATGGCGCGCCGCCGCCAAGGAGAAATCAGTTCATGCTGGATAATCTGCATTGCGAGGATTTCATTCCGCCCGTGAACAGTAAGTTTCAGATGCGCGTGGGGAATCAAACCTGGGAGGTCGAGTTGGTCGAAGTGACCGACAAATCGCCTTCGCCCAAGCAGGAACAGTTCGCGCTGCAATTTCGCGCGCCGCTGGACGCCCCGCCCTTTCAAGCACTGTTCGAACTCAAACACGCCGCGTTAGGCACGGGCGCGATGTTCCTCGTGCCCGTCAACCGCGACGCCCAAGGGCTTTATTACGAAGCCATCTTTAATCGTCCACGTTAGCCTGCACACCGCCATGACCGTTTCTGCAACAGCCAGCATTGAATTGCGCCCGGTCACAGCCGCCGATGAAGAATTCCTTGTGCGCATGTATGGCGGCACGCGCGAGGCCGAGTTGGCCTTAGTCCCGTGGGACGCGGCACAGCGCGAGACGTTCATCCGCTTCCAATATCTGGCCCAACAGAATCACTATCAAACCGAATATCCCGACGCCGAGCCTTTGCTCGTGCTCTTTGTCGGACAAGCTGCCGGACAGCTTTATCTGCATCGGCGGGCCGCAGAAATCCGCCTGCTGCTTTGATGGTTCGGCTTGTGAGCGCGGCGTAAGCGGTAGTAGCATACTCGCGCTCACAAGCAAATTTGCAAAAGGGGAATCTTTCCAATGACTGCAACCGCCGAACTCGTCTTGCAACCAGTGGTTGCACCGCCGCTTTTTCAGTTGATTGATCCGGAGAAGCAACTCGAATGGGTCAACGGACACGCGGAGGTAAAAGAAATGGCAGGAGCCAGACACAGCCGCATCGGAACGCGGCTAATCATAAAACTAGGTGTGTATCTTGAGGCCAATCCGATTGGTGAAATCTACGGCCCGGACGCCACTTTCACCATTGGCACGCGGCAGCGTTTCCCCGATGTTTCATTTGTTTCCGCCGCGCGCATCCCGCCCGAAGGCGATCCGGTTGGCATCTGGACGATAGCACCCGACTTGGCTGTCGAAATCACCTCGCCCAATGATTTGATCGAAGAGGTCGAGGCGAAAATTCACGCCTACTTTGCGGCAGGCGTGCAACAAGTCTGGCTGGTCTCGCCGCAATTTCAGACCGTTACGGTTTTTGAGGCCCCGACGAAAGCTACGATCCTGTCGGCAGACGATGAGTTGACCAGTCCGACGCTGCTGCCCGGCTTTCGCTGTGCGGTCGCGGCGTTGTTCCAACCCGCCGTGCGGAACGCATAGCCAACCGGTAGCCAAAGCCGCACTGGGCAAGCCGGCTGGCGGTCAATTTATTGACAGCTTGTAAGCGCGTCACCTAGACTGCGCAGCAACCTGACTGACTGACTGGAATCCATACTTGCTTTGCTGGCTGGTTTTTCCACATCCCAAACATAGATAAACCAGCGCGTGGCTTGTTCATCAAACATTCTGAAGCCACGCGGTCTCGCCCCGGTTGACCGCTTGCGGCAACCGGCTTCGCTCAACAATTCTCCCCCTACTTGTTTCATCAAAGGTAACGCATGCGCGCAATCCCACAGATGCCCCGCAACCAGCAGTTTGAGCAGTCCACGCGCTCGTGCTGTTCGGTTTCGTCATCAGCATCGTAATCTGGGCCATTTGGTTTCTTGCCCGGCTGCACCGCCGGCTGCACCGATAGTCGCGCCGTCAGAAGACGCATCAGGAGCACACCATGAATTTCCCTTCACTTCGCACCCGCAGAGTTTTGTTCATTACCTTGTTCATGTTCGCCAGCGCCGCCACTTTCGTTGCCGCGCGCAGTGGCTCTATTACTTCAAGCCTGCGCTTTCTTTCCGGCTCGACGGCGGTAGCTGTGCCTGCGACGGCGGCGCTGGCTCCGGCGGCATTGACCACCATCGTCAATTACGATTTCAACAGCGGAGCCTCTTACGGCGCGCTGACGCCCGCGTTGGCGAGCGGTGTTCTCAGTCAGGCGTCTTCGACCGAGGCCTTTATAACTTTTGGCGGAACCGCTACGACTGGCAGCCCTTTCACTGCCAATCCGACTGCCGGACAAGCCATTAGCATGAACAATTCCAGCGGCACGAATACGCGCTATTTTCAGTTCACGCTGACTGGTTCTTCGTTGCCGATTTACAACAACTACAAAGTCTATGCACAGGCGCAACGCAGCGGGGCAGGCGCGCAAACGGTCACGTTGGCTTACAGCACGGACGGCGTTAACTTCACGAATTTCGGCACGACGCTGGCTCCGCCTGACGGCAGTTTCGCCGCACTGGTTTTCGATCTGAGCGCAATCACGGCGCTCAACCACCGCAGCCTGATTTACTTTCGTTTGTTGGCGAGCGGCGCAACAGGCACAGGAACCTTGCGCGTAGACAACTTTCAGGTGCAGGCCAATTCGACCGCCCCCGTCGCTCCCTCGGTGGCCGGGAATAAAACCGTATCACTGGCGAATGACGTGAATGGCAATACGTTCGCTAACCCCGGCGATACGCTGATGTATTCGGTCACATTCACTAACACCGGAACCAATGCGACGGGCGTGTTTTTTACCGACACAGTGAGCAACGACCTGACGGTGGTGGGAGGTTCGGTCACGGCTTCGCCGATTGCCGTCAATGACACTTATAGCGCGATCGGCAACGTCAATATCAACGTGAACACCAACGCCGCCGGCGTATTGGGTAACGACGTTGATCCGCTCGGAGGCACGCTGGCCGTCACTGGCATTGCGGCTTGCGCCGATGTGACAGCACCGTTTGTTTGTACGACGGCGAACGGCGGCGACATCACGGTGCAATCGAATGGGCAATTCACTTACAACCCGGCTCCTGGTTTTGAAGGCAATGACTTTTTTGTTTACACGATCTCAAACGGGACGAAGGTTGACATGGCGACGGCGACGATCAACGTCAGCCGGATGATTTGGTTCGTAGATAACTCACTGGTGACCAACGGCGATGGACGGCTGCTCACGCCTTTCAATAGTTTGCCCAATTTCGTGGCGGGCGCGGCAGATGATCCGGGCGACATCATTTTTCTCTACCGTCAGGCGGGAGCGAACTATGTCGGCTCGCTGACGTTGCTCAACAATCAGATACTTATCGGACAAGGCGCGACGGCTTCCATTGTTACGATTGCCACTTTGAGCGTGCCGTCCTTCAGCGCCACACTGCCCGCAACTAACGGAACCAGGCCGGTTATCAGGGTCAGCAACAACGCTGGAGCAAACAACCTTACCTTGGGTCAGGGCAATATCATTCGCGGGTTCAATCTTGAAACGGCAGCGACAGGTGGCAGTACCACCGGCACGGCTTTGATCGGAACCAGTTTCGGCAACCTGACCGCCAGCGAAGTCAGTATTGACAGTTCTGCTGGAACGGCGGGGAATTGCTCGGCGGCAGTCAGGCTGACCACCGGTAATCCGACGGCGAGCTTCACCAGCGTGGCGGCCAACAACTGCGTCAACGGCATTGTGCTCAGTTCCACCACCGGCAGTTTCACCGTCACCGGCACGGGAGCGGCAGATAGCGGCGGCACAATCCAGAACACCACTGGTTCCGGCATTCTGGCGACCAATGCCCAGAGCCTGTCGCTCACGCGGATGCGCATCTCGAATCCGGGCAATCATGGCATTGAAGCCACGAACCTCGGCGGCACATGCCTGCTATCCAACTCCACGATCATTGATTTCGCCTTCGCGACTGGCAACGGCTACAAAATTCTGAACACCAGCACCAATCTGACGCTGCTCACGATCAGCGGTTCGACGTTCAACGGCACGGCGACCGGCAACGCAGGCGTCTCGATGGAGGCAGTGGGAACTTCGAACATGACGCTTTCCGTCGAGGCAAGCTGTGTTTTCACCGATATGTTCGGCGATGGCGTGCAAGCAGTTACGCAGACCGGTTTCAGCGGCACCATTAATGCCACAGTCAAGAATTCGACCTTCAACACCGCCGCGGCCGTCGGCAACGGCGGCATCTTCATGGCTCCGTTCGGCGGGCCGGGAACCTTCAACTTCGACATTGACACGAATAGCTTCAGCGACATCATGCGCCCGCTCACCAATCTCGGAGCGATCAACGTCACCGATGGCGACCTTGACGGCGGCGGCCCGACGGTGAACGGCCAAATTCGCAACAACACGCTCAACAACATCGTCGGCAGCCGTGGCATTGCAGTGATTGCTGATACCTTCGCCGGACCGCTTGATCTCACGATTGACAACAACACCATTGACCGGCTCGGCTCGACCTCGAAGCACGCCATCAATGTCGGCATCCGAAATAGTGTCACGAACGCCAGTGTGACTGTGACGAATAACGATATTGGGCAGGCCGCCAATCTTTGGACTGCTGGCGCAGGCACGGCGGAAGCCGTCTTGGTGCTAACCCAGGATGCGGCCTCGGCGAATGTGCTGCTGAACGGCAATGTCATTGACGCGAACGCCTTGCTGGAAGTCATGCGCGTTAGAGCCATCGGCACTTCTACGATGAATGCCACGGTCACCGGGAACGACCTCAACGACACCAACACAACGCACATTGAATTCGCAGCGGTCACCGCTTCCGGCACCCCCACGGTGTGCCTCAACATCTCTGGCAATGTGCTGCCAGCCGCCGGAGTCGGCGTGATCCAACTCACCGAGAGCGCAGGAACTCTGAACGTCACGCAAGCGAGCGCCGCCGCCGTCGCCGCCGCGAATAGTGGCGCGACTGTGACAGTCTCAGGCGCCCCAACGTTCGGCTCGGCGGCTTGCATGCTGCCGACATTCGCGCCTATCGAGACCGAACAACTACAGCTCAGAAATCAGTCGGGCAATCAAGCACAACTGGCGGCTCCGCGTGGCAGCGCGACGCCGGGCTTCTTCGCGCGGATGCGGCAATGGAGCAACCCGTTATGGCCGGTTTTCAGTGCGTTCGCTGCGCCGCTCAGCTACGTCAAGCTCGACCGCGCGTTTGCAGCCAGCACGACAGGGAGCGGTAGCGACTTGGTTCCTGCGGCTGCGTCCAACTCGGTTGACCCGCTTGCTACCGCGCGCGGTACTGACTCGCGCGGTACTGACTCGGCGGTCATCAATCAGCCCGCTAAGACAATGGTCATCAACAGCACCGCTGCGGCTCGCGTAGTTCCGACCGCTGCGTTGTCAGGCGAAACTGTCATGGCGCCACTCAGCGGAAACTTCACGTTGCCAGCGGGCAAGAGCGTGACGGTGATGTTCAACGCCACCATTGGCGCAGGCGTCACGGCGACCTCGGTTGCCAATACGGCGAGCCTGAGCG
>JANOWX010000276.1:0-2628 GCA_031418175.1 Acidobacteriota bacterium
ACCAGCCCGTCCGATTGCGCCGATAGGATGCAAGCGCGCAGGTGATAAATCACTTCGTCAGCACGGTCGGGTTGCGCAGCAATGTCAGGATTGAGCCGGATGAGCGCCTCGCGCACCCACGGCTCGACCATCACGTCTTGCGTCTGGCGCGGCAATTGTGGGCCGGGCACGTAGTCCCACTTTTCCGCCGCGCTGCCGAGTTGCGTCGCGGCGTCGATAATCATCTGTTCGACGGTGTTGGCTTCGGTAAAACTCATAACCTATTCCCAAAATGCGTTGATAAGGTTGCGTTGTAGACGGCTTGCCTCTTTTGTTGAATGTGAAAGTAAATCTCTCAATTGGGTCTTCGCGGTCAGCTTTTCTAAAAACTGCTTCTGCTTTGCAATCGGCGGAACGACAAGCTGGTGCGCTTGAATGTCTTGCCCGTTTATTTTTGAAATTCCATTTGTGGACTTGGCTTTTTTCAGCAACCGCAGATGTGCCTTCGGCTCATTCCACTGCATCACTGCAAATTCGGGAAGCAGGCAATCTGAGCGAAAACGAAGACGAATCAAAAGGTCAGGATAGAAACATCCTTCTGGAAACTCGCTCACAATCCCTGCGCGGCCACAAAGTAAGCGATTCCCGTTACCACGGACAATGAGAATGTCGTCTCGTTGAAGCCTGAATTGCGCGACTTGCTCATCACTTACGTCCGCATACTTCAGGCTGCCTTCAGGAATAACCTTGTCGTGGCGAATCGCGCTAATGCTCAAGGTCGGGATTCTCCCTCCATTGATACTCACTGGTGGCGAATAACCATTCTTTGGCCCTTCAGCTAGCAGCTCTCGACTTTCATAGACAGGCCAATCGCTTTGCCGGTATAGAAAGTGATTTACCTCGGCATCCACTAAAACGGAAGCAAAATTCTCAGCTTCCGAGGTTTTCGTGACGAGGTCATCTATCGCCCACAACATCTCCGCGATGCGCCGCTGCTGGTCGAGCGGCGGCAAATCAAATTCAAAGCTGGCAAGGCTGCTCCAATTGGTGCGAGGCGAGAGCGAGCCCGCCGACGTGCCGACCGCGTGCTGAAAGAATCGTTCAGACAAACAAAGGAACGGCAACAATTCGGGCAACAGACGCTCATCTTTTGGCACCAACACGTAAATATCGCCTGACACCACCGCGTCGAAATCAGCTACGGCGACTTTGCGTTGATAGGCGCGGCGCTTGCCAAACAACACCTGCCCCGGACGGCAGCGTCGCGTAAAGGTCGTACCATCCGCCACATGGCCCCACGACCGAATGTGCAACGAACCGGGTTCAAGATGCTCCATGCCGATGAAACGCTCCAAGCCCGCTGCCGCCGGATTGCTTGCGGTTTCGTTGAGATTCTCGACTACGTCGCCAAACCGCACGCGCGTCCAATGTGTACGATCAAACAACGGCAACTTGGCCCAATCATGTGCTGGCATCAGGTTGGACAAGCTCAGGCTCGGCGTTTCATTTCGTCGCGTCACAACGGGCGGCGTGCCTTTGCGATGCAAGGGCGTCAGGTGCTTTTCTTTCATCCAGCCGAGCGCTTTTATCCAGCGGTCGTGCGGGATGCGCCGTTTGCTTTCGTGCCAGTTCGTAAGGACTTCGTTGATGATCTCTTCGTCGTCCGGCGTTTTCCCGCCCTCGACAAAGTCCAGCCAGGCAGCGTAAAGCGTGGCGACGATCTCAGACTGCTCCGTATCAAACTTGCCGAAGGTAGCGATGAGTTGATTGATCTCGCTCCGCTGGTGGCCGAAGTAGTTGGCGTAATATTTAGCGTGGCCACCTGCCTTTTCGGCGGGAATGAAAGTTACCCGCTTATGATTTGGTTCGCGCACGACCTTGAACCATTTGTGTTGTTTGAAATTGTTTTCGATGGAACGCATCGCCGCCGGATCATAAGGCCCCGCTGCCTGGCGCAGGTATTTGTGCTCCGCACCGTGTTCAAGTTGAAGATGCTTCTCGCACATAAAAAGCACCTTCGTCTGTTTGACCGAACCGAATGTCGGTTGCGTGTGCATCTGCGAAGTGATTTCCGCTGCCAGCACAGCGCGTTTGAACGCGGGTTGAACTTCGCGCCTCGGCTTCGACACCTGCGACGCTGGTGGTGGTGCTGGCGGGCTGGGCACGTTTAACAATTCCGCCAGCGACGCGCGCACTTTGGCGGGGCTGGCCAGCCAATCCGCCAGCGCCTCGTTCAGCTTCACTTCGCTTGCTTCCGCCTTCGCCTCGTCGCCGACACTGGCAGGCGCGACATAAAGCGGGATGCTCAAATTTCCGTTCTGTTGTCGCAGTTCATCCAACCTGACCACGCGCGCAAAGCCCGCTTCATCCTGCCAGGTTCGGTAAGCCATCACGATGCGCTGAAGGTGTTCGTCGGTCAGCGTGCTTTGCGCGCGCTCGCGGGTGACTTCGTTGACGGCGTTGATAAACAGGATGCGTCCCTTGCGCGCTTTGGGTTTGGCTGTGCGGCAAATGACGACGCAGGCTTCCATCGGTGAGTTGTAAAACAGGTTCGGCCCCAACCCCAGCACGCACTCAATCAAATCGGCTTCGATCAGCCTGCGGCGCATCTCGGCTTCCTCTTGCCGAAACAACACGCCGTGCGGAAAG
>JANOWX010000277.1:0-1565 GCA_031418175.1 Acidobacteriota bacterium
AGCCGTAAGCCGTAAGCCGTAAGCCGTAAGCCGTAAGCCGTAAGGAGGATGCTGATGGAGCCAGAATTTACCCGCCGACGAAAGTTCCTCAATTACTTGCTGGGCACCCGCACGGGCGCGACGCTGGTCGCCATGTTTTACCCGGTGATCAAGTTTGTAATTCCGCCCCAGGTCATCGAGGCAACACAGAATTCGGTGACGGCGGGCAAGGTGACTGAATTTGTGGCCAACTCCGGCAAGATCATCAAATTCGGCAATAAACCGGTGCTGCTCGTGCCCTTTCTCGACCGGCCGTCAGCGCAGGGCAAAAGCAATCCGGCCTGGACTATCAGCGGCCTGTTGATAGTGCTCTTCATTGTCGTGATGACGGTGTACGGCTATCTGGATTGATGGAGGTCGAAGCATGAAAAACCGAGAGACAAGCAAATATATCATCCGCGTTGGCAAACTTTTTTTGATCGCGCTGAGCGCCTGGGCGGGAATGCTGTTGTTGGGCGCGACGCCGCTGGGCACGGCGACGGCGCAAAAGAAAGACGCCTGTGTCGAATGCCATACGCAGATGGGAGGCGATTTTGAAAAACCGGTGAGCCTGATGAAAGAGGACATCCACAAATCCCGTGGCCTCTCTTGCGCGAATTGCCACGGCGGCGATGCGAGCCAGGATGATCCGGGGCGCGCGATGGATCCGCGCAAGGGCTTTGTGGCGAAGCCCAAACCCGCCAATGTGCCGGACTTTTGCGGCAAGTGCCATAGCAATGCCGAATTCATGAAAACCTTCAATCCCTCGCTGCGCGTTGATCAGCAGCGCGAGTACGCGACCAGCGTGCACGGCAAACGGCTCAAGGGCGGCGATTAAAACGTTGCGACCTGCATCAGTTGCCACGGTTATCACGGCATCCGCGCCATCAACGATCCGCAATCAAAGGTCTTCGCCACCAATGTGGCCGAGACTTGTGGAAGTTGCCATGGCAATGCCGAGTACATGAAGAGCTACAAAATCCCGACCGATCAACTCGAGAAATACAAAAAGAGCGTGCACGCCAAGGCGCTCTATGAACGGCAGGACAAGTCCGCGCCGACCTGCAACACCTGCCACGGCAACCACGGCGCCGCGCCGCCCGGTATGACGTCGGTGGCGAATGTCTGCGGCCAATGCCACGCGCGCCAGGCCACGCTGTTCCAGGCCAGCCCCCACAAAACCATCTTCGACGCGATGGGCGTGGGCGAATGCCTGCAATGCCACAGCAACCACGAGATTGTGCCGCCGCACGACGAAATGATCGGCACGGCGAAGGCCGCGACCTGCGCCGGTTGCCACAACGAAGGCGACAAAGGCTTTCAGACCGCCGCGCAACTCCGCGCCACGATAGATGAATTGGCGGGCGCCCACAAAAATGCGCTGGACGTACTCGCACGCGCCGAACGGGCGGGCATGGAAGTCAGCCGCGCCAAGTTCGATCTCAACGATGCCAAAGACAGCCTGACCAATGTCCGGGTCTTGATCCATTCGGTCTCGACCGAAGAAGTCAATAAAGTCGCCCAGCCCGGACTGGCAATCGCGCGGA
>JANOWX010000278.1:0-8433 GCA_031418175.1 Acidobacteriota bacterium
CAGAAGTAATTGAAGCTTGTGCTTATTTCGGCACGCGCAGCCTTTGGAGTGCGGCGGCTCGACGCCGCTTTGGTATGCCCTCGGCAGCAGACGGGCGGCGGGCAGTCAAACCCAATGGCACGTGTTCCCGGCATTCTGTCCTAGGCCAAAGCTATACCAAAGCGGCGTCGAGCCGCCGCACTCCAAAGGCTGCGCGTGCCGAAATAAGCACAAGCTTCAATTACTTCTGCTTCGACATCTGTTCAAGCGCCGCGCCGAGTTGCTTGAGTTCCTCGCCGTAACGCGCCCAGTCGCCTTCGCGTTGGGCCTGAATGGCGCGTTCGTAATGCTGTTTGGCCTGCGTCGCCAGGCTCTCGTTATCGCCCCCGGGCGGGGCGACGGCGGGCGCGTTCGCATTCGCTGTTGGCGTTTGGGCATTGGCCACCGGCGCCGTATTGCCGAAGACCCGCGCCAGACTGGCTTCGAGCGTCGGTTCCATCGCGATGCGATTTTCGGCGGCCACGATGACGCGCTTGAGTTCGGGAATCTTGCCGGTCTCGGCGCGCAGGTAAAGTGGCTGGACGTAAATCAGCGATTCCTTGATCGGGATCACCAGCAGCGTGCCGAAGATGACTTCGGAACCGCGCTGATCCCAAAGCGAAAGCTGGCGCGAAATCTCAGGGTCCTGGTTGATGCGCCCCAAAATCTGTTTGGGGCCGTAAATCAGTTTCTGTTTGGGGAAGCGGTACACCAGCAAGCGGCCGTAATGCTCGCCGTCGGCGCGCGCCACCATCCAGGCGGCCAGGTTGTCTTTGCTCTTCGGCGTGAAGGGCAGCAACAGCAGGAACTCTTCGGCTTGCTCGCTGGGCAGCTTCATAATCGTGTAATAGGGATCCATCGCCTGCGCCGCTGCCTCGCCGCTCCCTTCACCCTTCTTCGGGGGAATCGCCACGACCGACCATTGGTCTTCTTTGTTGTAGAAAGCTTGCGGCTGGCTCATGTGCCAGGTCGAGTAAACCTCCGCTTGCAGCTTGAAGATGTCTTCGGGGTAACGCAGGTGCGCGCGCAAATCGGCGGGCATTTCGCCGAGCGGTTTCAGAATGCCGGGGAAGATGCGCGCCCAGGTTTGAATCACCGGATCGCGTTCGTCCGCGATGTAAAGCCGCACCTCGCCCTCATACGCATCCACGACGGCCTTGACCGAATTGCGGATGTAGTTGATGCCGTTCACCGGTTGCGAATACGGGTAGCGGTTGCTGACCGTGTAAGCATCGGCGATCCAGAAGAGCCGCCCGGCGGAAATGACCAAATACGGATCGCTGTCGAAGGTCAGAAAGGGCGCGACCTGCGCGAGCCGCTCCTTGATATTGCGGACGTAAAGCACGCGGCTCTCAGGCGTCAGGTCATTCGAGAGCAGCAGCTTCAGATCGCCGAAGCGCGACGCAAACAACATCTGCCGCCAAGTCGAGGCGATGCTGACGCCGCCCGTCCCGGTGTAGCTGGCAAAGACGTTCTCTTCGCCCGCCGGATAGTTGAACTCCTTCGCCGTGGTCTTGACGTAAACGCGGTCATTCGACAATTCGCCAAAATAGATTTCGGGCCGGTCAACCTTGAGCGCGGGCGCGGTCGAAACCGGCGGGATGTTTTTGACGAAGAGCACCGGCAAGCCTTCGGGCGTCACCTGATTGACCGGGCCGAGCGTCAGTCCGAAGCCGTGCGTGAAGGTCAGTTGTTCATTGATCCAGTTGCGATTGGGCAGGCTCGTCGTCGAAAGCTCGCGCGCCGAGAGCATGACCTGTTGCAATGCGCCGTTGATGCGGTAACGGTCATTGTCCACCGATTGAAAATCGTAGTAGGTGCGAATCTCCTGCAATTGCGAGAAGGTGTCGAGCAGCGGCCGCTGATCCCAGAGGCGGATGTTATTGATGGTCGGCTGATTTTCCTGAATGTCTTTGGCGGTCAGCGCCGTATCGCCCGGCAACTCGCGCTCTTCGACATGATCCAGCCCAAAGGCTTTGCGCGTCGCGGCGATGTTGTGCGTGATATAAGGCGTCTCTTTGACCAACTCGTTGGGCCCGACCGAGAAGCGCTGCACGAGGGCCGGATAGACCGCCCCAACGGCGACGGTGAGCAGGTAAAGCCCCAGCCCCGCCCAGAGCAAGCCATTCCCCGCGCGCAAGAGGCTGGCGGCGGCCAGCACCGCGACCAGCACCGCCACGCAGACTTGCACATAGAGCAGCGGCATGGTGGCATTCAGGTCGGTATAACTCGCGCCTGCGATGGGCCCGCTGCTGGAATAGAGCAGATTCGGGATGCCCAAATAAGCCTGTCCGGCCAGCACCAAAAACAGCCCCGCCACCAGCGTCAGCAGATGCGTGCGCGCGCCGCCACCCAGCACAACTTCACGCGCTTTGATAAAGGTCTCGGCCCCCCGCGCGGCATAGATGGCCGCCGCGCCGAGCAAGCTGATCCCCACCAGCGTGAGCAACAAACCGGCGAGCGTTTCGAGCGCCGGCAGCGTGAAGAAGTAGTAGCCGATGTCGCGCCCGAAGATCGGCTCAGCCTCACCGAACGGCACTTGGTGGCGATAGCGCAGCCAGACCTCCCAAGCGCCCCAGGCGGACAAGCCGGTAAAGGCGCCCAGCGCCAATGCGGCAGGCAGCGCCAGCCGTCCGACCAACTGGGCAAAGTCCGGCGCGGGTATCTGCTGTCCCTCAATGTTCAAGAAACGCTGTTCAGTGCGTGGCGGCGGCGCCTGGCTTTGGCGCAACGCCAGTTTGAAGTTGAGCCAGATGAACGCCGCGGCCAGCAGCCCGGCGGTCAACCCCAGCGTCACTTTGGTCACCAGCACTTTCGAAAAGACCGTCTGGTAGCCCAGCGCCTGAAACCAAAGCCAGTCCGTATAAAACACCGCCCAGGCAGGCCAGGCGAAAAGGGCGATGAACACCAGGGCGCCCACGATCAATAACCAACGGGGCCGCCCCCGCCGCCCGGAGCCTCCCAACAGTTCAGCTTCCCCGGCCGAGTGGATGATCGGCTCGTCAAATTGTTCTTCTTGCTGCATATGCTCTCCTCTCAGTCGGGCGCTCATCCGCTTAAACAGCCTGTCGCTGCTCGCTGTAGACTGTCGAGCGGATAAGCTTGTCTGCTCAGGTTGATGGAATGCCGACATCTTCGGTCAGCCTGGAATAAATTGCCATCCCAAATCGGACATTATGGGGCCGCGCGGCTGAGAACCTGCCGGGCAGCCGTCTCAGGTCAGGCGCTGCGTTCAAGCCATTCCAGCAGCACGCGCAAACTGCCTGTCGCCAAGCCGATGCTCGTGTCCGCCGCGCCATAGTAAAGATTGATCGTGTCGCCATCGGGCGCAATCGTATAGCCGCACGGAAAGACGACGTTGCCCACATCGCCGTTCATCTCGTATGGTTCCACCGGGCCGAACACCCATTCGTCGCCGCGCTTGAGACAGCGCTCCGGCGATTGCAAATCAAAGAGCGCGAGGCCGAGCCGGTAAATACAACCCGCCGCCGTATGTTTGACGCCGTGATAAATCACCAGCCAGCCCTGCGGTGTTTCGATGGGCGGCGGCGAAAGCCCGATCTTGTTGGCGTCCCACCACGCGCCGCGCCGTGATTCCAGCATTATTTTGTGGCTGCCCCAATGCAGCAGGTCGGGCGAATAGCTGACCCACATATGCGCGCGCGGCGCGCTGACCGGGCGATGAATCAAGGCCCAATTGCCGCCGATGCGATGCGGCAACAGCGCAGCGTCTTTATCTTCCGGCGGCATGATTACGCCGAGCCGCTCGAAGGCGCGGAAGTCTTCGGTGAAGGCGAGCGCCACGCCCGGCCCGTCGCGCGTATAAGCCGTATAAACAATGGCGTACTTCTTCATTTCAGGAATGAAGGTGATGCGCGGGTCTTCGATGCCCCACAGTTCTTCGGGATGTTTGTCCGGCTCGGCCAACATCGTCGGCTGCGGATCAATCTGCCAGTCATCCACGCCGTTGGCCGAACGCGCGGCGGTCAGGTGCGAATGCCCGCGCCGGTCTTCGACGCGGCACAGCAGCAGCGTCGTGCCGTCGGGCAACAACGTCGCGGCGGGGTTGAAAACGCTGTTGATCGGATAAGGCCAATCGCTGGCGGTCAGAATGGGATTGAGTTTGTGCCGCTTGAAAAGCTCGAACGTTTGGTTATTCATTTCGTTTCTGTCGTCACCGTTTGCAGCGCGTTTTCAGCCAATCGCAATTCCAGCAAGGACTGCAAAAAGGCCAGCGTAGATTCCGCGCCCTGGTTTTCGTTCGTGCGGTCGGAATGCAAGCCGTCGCGGCAGCCGCCCGTCGTCGGGTCATAGATCGTGCGGTTCAGATCGTTGCGTCCGAGGAACCATTGGAAGGCGCGCCGCGCTTCGTTGCGCCAGCGTTTGTCGCCCGTGCTGCGATAGGCTTCGAGACAGGCCGAGACCGTCACCTGCGCCTCGACCGGCTGTTGATCGAAGCGCGCGCGCTTGCCCTTGCGCGTATAAAAACCGTTCGAGCCGATGGGGACGAAATGCCCGCCCGCCGGTTCAGCCAGCGGTTCAGAACGTTGCAAGTCAGCCAGCCAACTCAGCGATTCGAGGCCCGCCGCCGTCATCGCTTCATTCGGGATGGATTGGCCGCACATCAGCAGGGCTTGCGGCAGCACGGCGTTGCAATAGGTCAGCTTCGTTTCGTACCAGCGCCAGTCATCGGTGCGGTTCTTTTGATAGAGCGTCAATAAACGGCCCGCCAAATCTTCCAACACGCGGCCCGCCTTGCTGTCGCCCGCGTAACGTTTGAGATATTCGTGGATGCCGATCAGCGCAAAAGCCCACGCGCGCGGGCTTTTGGTGGCGAGAATGGCGGGCAGCGCCTGCTCAAAAACCCAGCCAGCCATGCTTTGCAACGCGGGCGTATTGGAGCGTCCCAGCACCGTGCCCAACGCCAGCAACGTGCGGCCGTGACTGTCTTCGGAGCCGTTCTCTTCGAGCCAGTTGCGCTGGTAGCCCATGAAATTGCGGAAGCGTCCGCTCGTGGTGTTGTAGGCATGCCAGACGAATGCGAGGTAACGGGTTGACAACTCCAGCGCGGCGCCGTTGACGACTTCTTCCAGCAGCGTGCTGACCAGCAGCGCGCGCGCGTTGTCGTCAATCGTGTAGCCTTCGTGATAGTTGGGCACGGTGAAAATGGCGTGTTGCAGCATGCCGGTGTCGTCCGTCATGCGGCGCAAATGATCGAGCTTGAGCGGCGGCAATTCGCCGGGCCGTTTATCCAGCGGCTTCACCGCCAGGCCGTGCTGCGTGTAATGGCGGCGTTCGTTGCGCGCGCGTTCAAAGCTTTCGACGTAACGGCGCGCGACCTGCGGCCAGATCATCTCGCGTCCGAACATGTAAGCCCGCTTGCGCATCGCGTGGCGCTTGGCTTCGTTGTCCAACAGATCAATCACTTGCGCGGCCAGCGCCGCCGGGTCGCGGAAGGGCACCAGCGCGCCGCGCTCATCGGCCAGCATCTCTTCGGCGTACCAATACGGCGTCGAAATCACGGCCTTGCCCGCGCCGACGGTGTAAGCCAGCGTGCCCGACGTGATTTGCGCTTCGGTCAGATAAGGCGTGATGTAAATATCCGCCGCGCCGATGAACTGCACGAGTTCTTCCAAATCAACAAAACGGTTGTAAAAGATCACGCTGCCCTCGACGCCTTTTTCCTGCGCCAGCCATTGCAGCGAGAGCCGGTAGGTTTCGCCCTCGTTGCGCAGGACGTGCGGATGCGTCGCGCCGACGACGATGTAAACGACGTTCGGATGGCGCTCCAAAATCGCGGGCAAGGCTTCAATCACGGTCTCGATGCCTTTGTTGGCCGACAGCAAACCGAAGCTGAGTAAAACGATTTTGCCTTCGACGCCAAAGAGGTCTTTGTGAAAGCTGGGGTCTACGAAAGGCAGATCGGGAATGCCGTGCGGGATGAAATCAATCTTCGCGGCGGGCACGTGATAAATGTCTTTGAGGAAGTCCACGCCACGTTCGCTCATCACGACCAGGCGGTCTGACAAAGCGGCGACTTGCTCCAACACGCGCCGCTGAGCGGCGTCAGGTTCGCGCAACACGGTGTGCAGCGTGGTGACGATGGGCATATTCAATTCGTGCAGCAGCGCCAAGATGTGGCTGCCCGCGCGTCCGCCAAAGATGCCGTATTCGTGTTGCAGGCAGACGACGTCTATGCTGTTGATGTTCAGGAAGTCGGCGGCACGGCGATACGAATCAAGGTCTTTTTCGGTCAGTTCAAAACGCACGCGCGGCGGATAGTCATAGCCTGCCTCGGTGTCGTTGACAGGGACGGCGATGCACTTGATGGCTGCGTATTCAGACGCGATGGCTTCGCAGAGATCGGTGGTGAAGGTTGCGATGCCGCATTGGCGGGGCTGGTAGTTGCCGATGAAAGCGAGTCGGTTGATTAAATTCGTTGTACTGGGTTCGGTCAAGCACAATTCCTTTCGTGGTTTCCTGGCGAGGGAGACCTCAGCGTGCGGTTACGCGCCCGCCGCGCTGCGTTTTTTCAGCGCCTCGTTGATGAGTTCTTCGGCGGCGCTTTTGGGCTGCTTGATGACTTCGGCGATCTCGCTGACCAGCAGCTTGCGCGCCTTTTCCAGCATCTGCCCTTCGCGGAACGAGAGTTCCTTGGTGTTGCTCAACTCGGTCAGCGATTCGACGACTTCGGCCAAGTCGAAGGCCGAGCCGGAAGCGAGCCGTTTCGAGTTCTCGCTGGCCCGCTGCTTCCAATCCTTCGACGCGCCGACGGGCTGCTTGAAGCGGTTGAACAGTTGCGACAGTTCGGCTTCGCTCAACAATTGCCGCAAGCCGCTGGCCTGGGCTTTCTCGACGGGCACGAACAATTCGCCGCCGCTCTCGTCGAGCAGCGCCAATTGATAGAAGCTGACGTGTTGGCCGCCGATCTCTTTCTGCACGATCGAGCCAATCAGGCAAGGCCCCTGGCTCGGATAAATCACTTTGGTTCCCACCCGCAATGTCATGTGTTTCCCCTTCTATTCAAAAGGCCATAAGAGGTGCACACAAGCACGGCGCGCCCGTTTGTACGCACCTCTCGTCAGACCGTTTTACGACACGCTGCTTGGCACAATTGAAAGGCCGGCGGCGGCGTGGCAAGCGCTTTTGAACCGCAACAATCCGGCCCCCGCGCTGATGAGCAGCAACGCGCTGATCGCCAGCCATGACCACAGCAGGCTGGACTGGGCCAGCGCATACGGATCGCGTCCGGCCAGCGCGAAAGCCACGAGCGGCCCCATGACGACCACGCCGAACATAAGCAGAAATCTGTTGTCAGGCAGCAGATCAGTCACCCTGGTGCTGGTCTGCAAAAGGTTGTCTTGAACGTACATCAGTGACTCCTGTCTGAGCGAGCTGTGATTGCAGATGCGCTGCCTGAGGTGGGCCGGCTGATTCCGGCAGAGGTTGAGACGAGCACGAGCTTAGCTCCCGGCTCAGCCCTCTGGTCAATAGCGTGAACGCGCCGAAACCATCCGGCACGTTCAAAGGTGTGGGCGTTCTGGTTACCGCTCGCGTGGTTTGGCTGAGTCCACTTTGAGCGTCTTGCCATGCAGGTCGTGGCCATTAAACTTGGCTTTCGCGGCATTGGCCATCTCGACCGAATCCATTTCGACGAAGCCGAACCCTTTCGGGCGGCCCGTCTCACGATCTTCGATCAACTGGCACGAAGCCACTGTCCCAACGGTGCTGAAGAGATCGCGCACTTCCGTGCTCGTGGTTTCCGCAGCGAGATTCCCGACAAATAATTTTGCTGACATAACTGATCCTTGGAGAAACACCTGAAGCTACAGGCCCGAACGTCTTAACCGAACAGGGGTGCGACCACGCTTGGTTCCTTGCCAGGTGAGCTGTTGACTTCAGTTGATCTGATGAATTCAGAGAATCTGAGAAGGGAGTAAGCTAAGCTCTTTTCGCTGGCACACTAGGCTTCTTGCTAGCCCTTGTCAATCAAGTGCTATTGGCGGAACAACTGTGGGTGTGATTATAAAAGTGCGACTCACGATGCCACGACCTTGTGCCGTGGAGGTTCACGTTGTCTGCTACCAAAAAGGCAATGATTTGCCCGATGCCACGGCCTTGTGCCGGGGCATCAGCAGGGCGCGGTTCAGTGTTGTAGTAACGTGAACCTCCACGGCGCAAGTCCGGGGCATCCGGGAAAGCAAATTGTCAAACAAATCAGAGAAACTGAGTCGCACTTTTAATCACACCCAACAACTGTTGCTGCGGATGAATCAGGAGACCCGCGCCTGCAAAAGCAAGCGCGGGCCTCTTGGCTGCACGCTCAATTCACGCCGGTCGCCGCCGCCAGATTGCGGGTGAAGATGCGCGTGCCGGGCGCGCTCTGTCCACCCAGGCTCTATCCCCACCCCAACG
>JANOWX010000279.1:0-4842 GCA_031418175.1 Acidobacteriota bacterium
ATTGTGCTGGTGTTGAATTGAACGATGCGCAGGTTGGTGTCGCGGTCAATGCGCGCCAGCGTACCGCCGCTGAATTGCACTTCGGCGCGGCCATTTTTCGCGCTGTAAACCTGATCTTTTTCATCCAGCGGCAAATTGACCGTGGCATCAAACCAGTCGGTGTTTTTATCATCGCTGGAACCACCCCGTTGATAACTGACATCGCCTTCGATCAAGCTGACGCGCGCCACGCGAATGGCCCGTTGTGTCTGCGTTTGAGTTTGCGGTTGGTTTTGATCTTGAGCCAACGCGCACACGCTGAGCGAGAGCAGCATGGCCGCCGCAAATGCTGACCTGACCGATCGGTTGGGGAATAATCCCGAAAGCCTTGCCAGGAACTTCATATTGTCCTCCGCGCAAATCGAGTTCCGGCGGCGCGCCGGGCAACTCGAAGGTTGTTGTCAAAAGTCCTTTGCAGGAACTGCTTGGTTGGGGTGCTCGCTGACCCGCGCTGCAAGCATTGTGCCGCCGCGCGGGCCTCAGCAGGCCCGGATTGTAAGGCTTTTTTTGCGACAGGGCGATAGCGCGGCGCGGTTTTTATCCCATATCGCATGACGTGGGTGACTATATCGTGCAGGGGCAACGCACAAGCTGCCAGCCACTCCGGCGTCCTAGCTCGTTCCGTTATTAAAGGCATGGCTGCCGCATCCACCACGGCCCTGAAAAATTCCTGCTGTAATTTTTGATGCCCAGAAGCGCATACGGCATGCTTGGCGGCGGGCCTGCACCGGTTAGCCAAGCTCAGTTTCAATCACGGCGGCGACGGCTTCGGCGTGACGCTGCACTGCGTCCGCATGCGCCGCCTCGACCATCACGCGCACCAGGTTTTCGGTGCCCGAATAGCGCACCAGCAAGCGGCCGGTGTCGCCCACCTCCTGTTTGACTGCATCCATCGCCGCCTTGATTGACGGTACGGTGTCTAGTTCCGGCTTGCTGGTGACGCGCACATTGATCGTCTTTTGCGGGAAGCGCGTGAAGCCGCCCGCCAGCGTGCCGAGCGATTTGCCGGTCGCCTGAATGACGCGCAGCACTTCGAGCGCGCTGAGCATGCCGTCGCCCGCCAGCGAGAGTTCGGGAAAGATGAGGTGGCCGGATTGTTCGCCGCCGAGGCTGCCGCCGTTGGCCAGCAACTCTTCGAGCACGTATTTGTCGCCGACGTTGGTGCGCACCAGTTCAATGCCGCGCGCGCGCAAGGCCACTTCCAAGCCCAGGTTGCTCATGACGGTGGCGACGACGCGGTTGCCGGCCAGCTTGTCTTGCGCGTGCAGGTATTCGGCCACGATGAAAAGCATTTGATCGCCGTCCACCAGTTGGCCGTGCTCATCCACCAGCAACAAACGGTCGGCATCGCCGTCAAAGGCCAGCCCCAAGGCCGCGCCCGTCGCTTTGACGCGCGCTTGCAGCGTTTCGGGATGCAGCGAGCCGCAATCGAGGTTGATGTTGCGCCCGTTGGGTTCGGCGTTGATCGCGCTGACCTCGGCGCCCAGCGCGGTGAACAAACGCGGCGCGAGTTCTGACGAAGCACCGTTGGCGCAATCCACCACCAGCTTCATCCCGTGCAAGGCGACGCTCGCGCCGAACTCTTCGCGCAAAAAGGTCAGGTACTGTTCGCGCAATTGCGGCTCGGTTTCGATCACCGCTTGCTGCATCGTAGGGAAACTGGCGGCGTCCGCTTTCAAATCGCGTTCGATGGCCTGTTCGGTCGCGTCGTCCAGCTTGCGGCCCGCGGGCGCGAAGACCTTGAGGCCGTTGTCTTGATAAGGATTGTGCGAGGCCGAGATGACGACGCCCGCGTCGGCCTTGAGCACGCGCGCCAGATAGGCTACGCCGGGCGTAGTGATGACGCCCGCTGAACGCGCGCTGCCCTCTGCCGCCGCGATGCCGCGCCCGAGGGCGGCTTCGATCCAATCGCCGGACTCGCGCGTATCGCGGCCAATCACGAGTCGCGGCGCGCGGCCGTGCAGCGCGCGCAATTCGCTGGTCAGCAAATACGCGATGCGTTCGACCGTCGGCGCATCCAGCGGGAATTGCCCCGCGACGCCGCGAATTCCATCCGTGCCGAAAAATTCACCCATAATGTTCCATGGCGGATGGCGGATGGCGGATGGCGGATGGCGGATTGGCAGGTCCCCAATGCGCTTTCCCCCTTCGGCCTCACCGCTTCACCTTTACTTCAGTTGGATTGATGCTTTTGATTTCGATTTGTTGGGCCAGCCTGTCGGGCAGGCGCACGTGTGGGGGCGCGGCGGTGACATGGGCTGGCAAGGCGTTCAGCTCAAGTTCGACTTTGATCTCGTCCGCGCGCAGCGCTTCGATCTCAGCGCGCGGGCCGAGCAGGAGCACTTCGACCGTTTTGGTCAGCAACCGCGCGCGGCCCGGCGGGCCAACCAATTGCACCGGCAAATTGGTAAACAGCCGCGCCGCGCGGCGTGCGCCAATCTCCAACGACAATGTCACCGAGGCGCGCTTGGTTACACGCAACGTGGGGTGCGGCAATTCGACATCCACGGTGGCCTTGAAGCTTTCACGTCGTCCTTTGAGGCTGACGCTTTCAGTCTTGAGTTGCCGCAAGGCATCGAGTTGGGATTGCGGCCCGGCAATTTCCAACGCGCTCGGCGCCACGGTCATGCGATAGAGTTCAACTCCTTCTTCCAGTCCGCCAACGATTGAGGGTTCGACGTTGACCAGTTTTTTCGCCGTAGGTTCCAGCCGCAATTTGATACTGGCGGGTTCGATCTGCAACACCTCAATGCCGTCGGGCGCGGCGACATCTCTGAGCTTGAGTTGCACCACGCGCTCGCCGGGCTCTTTGTTGGCCAGGTTGGCCAGCACCGACAACTGGTTGGGCAGCAGGCCGCGCACCTGATCGCGCGGCCCCCGCAAGCGCAAGCTGACGGTGTGCGGCGCGCTGTCGCCCAGCAGTTCCACGCCTTGGCTCAAGCCGCTGAATTCAACCGGCACCCCAACTACGCGGACTTCGCTCAAGGGTTGCCGGGCGATTAAATAAAGGGTTGAAGCCAGCAACAGCGCCAGTGCTTTTAAGCCCAGGCTTTTCCATTCCACCGCACTCAGGTGCGTCAGGCGCTGATACAGGCGCAGCGGGTTGAACCAATGCAGGAAAGTGGCTTTCATCGCGCGTTAGCCCTCCTGTGCCCGGCCCGCCTTGCTGCGGCTCGAAGCGATGATCTCGTCCATTTCGCGCTGGCGTTCGCGCTCTTCATCTTCCTGCGCGGCGGTTTCGGCTTCGGTGCGCCAGGGTTCCATCGCGCTTTGAATCATGCGGCGCAATTTCGGGCCATCGAGATTGCGGTACAACTTGCCGTCCAGCACGAACGAAATCGCGCCTGTCTCTTCCGACACGACCACTGCGAAGGCATCGCTGTCTTCGGTCACGCCGATGGCGGCGCGATGGCGCGTGCCCAATTCGCGTGAGATCAACGGATTTTGCGTCAAGGGGAGAAAACAGGAAGCGGCGGCGACGCGGCCATTGCTGATAATCGCAGCGCCGTCGTGCAGTGGGGTGTGGGTGTTGAAGATCGTCACCAGTAAATCGTAGGTGAGCCGCGCATCCAGTTTGATGCCGCCTTCGATAAAAGAACGCAAGCCGACGTCGCGCTCAAACACCAGCAGCGCTCCGATCTTTTCGGACGCGAGCGTGCCCGCCACCAGCACCACGTCGTCGTACCATTCATCGCCAAAGCTATTCAGCCGCTTTTTAGTGCGCATCATCGGCAGCCGGATGTTTTTGCCCAGGTGCGTCAACGCCGCGCGAATTTCATGTTGAAAGAGCACGATCACCGCGAAACCCAGATAAAGCGTCGCCGTCCGCAAGAGCATCTGCACCGTCGTCAAGCCCAGCAAATTGGACAGTTCATAGAGCGCCGCCACCAGCGCCAAGCCCACCGTCATCTGCACCGCGCGCGTCCCGTGCACCAGCCGCAACAATTCGTAAACCAGCACGGCCACAATCAGGATGTCCAGCGCGTCGCGCAACGGCCACGTCTGCCAAGCCCAAACCAATTGTGCCCAAATGCCCTGCATGCGATTGCTCTCTTTGAAGTCCCCGGGAAATTGCTGTGCATGTTGCGCTCACCAAACCGCCGTTGCCTAAACCTGCCTTTGCCCGCCTCAGCCAAGGGCTTGAGCGACGAATCGAATTGTTTAGTCTGACGAACTGCAAGAGGGAGTTTTGCCCTGACAGGTTCATGCTGCGCCACCAGCGCGGGCGCAGTGTAGCATAGCCGTCCAAACTGCCGCGACGCGATTTTTGGCCGGGAAGCGCGGATGAATAGCTGGTGGCGTAAGGCCGCAAGCCAGGCGTAATCAAACCAAACTAAAGCGCAAGAGCATGGATTTCAGGCCGTTGCCTGCGTGCGCGCGCAGCAGGCGAAAGCCCGAATTCCATGCTCTTGCTTAACGCTTGTGCGTATGTCCCGTGACCGTTACTTGACACGAATCTGCACGGTGTTGGCCGTCCGGCCATCCGCCGTAAAGACCAAATCCACCACCCCACGCCCCGCCAGTGTGCGCGGCACTCGCAAGTTCGCTTGATCCAGTCCCACTAAACCGCCTTGCGCCGCAGCAAAGAGTATTTCGGAACCTTCGCCGCCGATGCGGCAATTCACCGCGTCTTGCGAGGTGCGGTTGCGGAAGCCCGTGCCAAACAGGATCAAGAAGACCTGTTCGCCTTCCGGTCCCAAATCAATCTCGCGCGGCACTTGCTGCCCACCCTCGCTTATCGAAAGCGCTTCCCCTATCTGCGTGCCGTCGGCTTTGACGCGCAAGACCACGCCCGCCGGGACG
>JANOWX010000280.1:0-10141 GCA_031418175.1 Acidobacteriota bacterium
CCCCGACCCTCTCTTTGCTACTGCTGTTATTACTCGTGCTGGCTGTGCCCGCCCAAACCCAAAAACAAAAGCCCGACGAAGACGAGATGACGATTCGCATCTCGACCGAGATTGTGTTGCTCGACGCGCAAGTCCTGCGCAAAAAGAACGGCCTCATCATCAGCACGCTCAACAAAGAAGACTTCGAGGTTTTTGAGGACGGGATCAAACAGGAAATCAGCTTCTTCGGCAAAGACAAGTTGCCGCTCTCGATCATGCTGCTGATAGACACCAGCGGCAGCGTGCGCCCGGTCATTGAAATCATCCGCGACGGCGCGATGGAAGCCTTGCGCCGCTTGAAACCCGATGACGAAGTGGCCGTGATGGTCTTTGGCGAACAGACCAAGCTGATCCAGCCCTTCACCAAAGACCGCCTACAGATCATCACGCAGATCGGCGCCCTGCTCAATTCGACGCAAGTCGGCGTCGGCACTTCGCTGCACACGGCCTTGCGCGACGCCGCGCGCACGATGGGAACGGCCAGCAATCCGCTCAGCCGCCGCGTTATCGTGGCCGTTACCGACAACATCGCCACGGCCTATCGTTGGGGCGATTTGGCCGAGCAGGACGTGACCGACAGCATCTACGATTCCGGCAGTGTGGTCTGCGGTGTCGTGGTTAAAACGCAAGGGCCCAGGGCGCTGAACATTTTTGACCGCGTGGACAAAAATGATCCCTATCGCCGCCGCATCAACCTGGAACGCTTCGTGGATGAAACCGGCGGCGAGATACAGTTCGTCCCGGTCATCGAAGTGAACCAGAAGTTGACCGAATTGATCGAACATCTGCGCACGCGCTACAGCCTCGGCTACACCTCGACCAATGCGATTCTGGACGGCAGGTTCCGCCGCGTGCGTGTGGCCGTCAACAAAGCCGCGCAGAAACGCGAAGGCGAAGTGCAGGTGCGGACGCGGCAGGGGTATTACGGACGGGAGCGCAAATAACCAACACAGGAGGCAGGCATGCAAGATTGGCAGGAAGTAGCAAAGCATTTTCCAGATGACCCAGAGGTTCAGCAAAATCTTCAATTCCTTCTGCGTAGCCAAGAGGAGTACGCGAAGCGGAAGCCTTTGTACATAGTGGCCGAAGCGCAATTGCAACGCATCATGGAGCTTGGAAAGCGAATGGAGCAGAAGAAAGCCAAAGCCGTCAACCCGCCGTCACCTACTGCATCCCCGGAATAACAAAGATGAACCGCGCCTCCCTCACTCTCCCACATCCCGCCGATGCGCTGATTTCCACGCAACCGCTCGGCGCGCTTTATACGCCGCAGCACACGACCTTTCGCGTCTGGGCGCCCACCGCCAGCGAAGTCCAGCTTCATTTGTATCAAGCGCCAACGGGCGGCAAGGCCAATGTCATTGCGCTGTTCCGGCACGCTGATGGCACCTGGGAAACGAAGCTCAGCGGCGCTTGGCTGGGGGCGTATTACACCTACACTGCGGCGGGCGCCGACCCGCGCTTCAATCCGCAACGCGAACTGCTCGACCCTTACGCACACGCCGTCACTGCGCACGATGGGCGCGCCATCGTCGTGCACGATACGACGCCGGTGACTGACCGGCCTGTGTTCCCAATTTCCGAAGCCATTATTTACGAAGTCCACCTGCGCGATTTCACGATTGATCCTGACTCTGGTGTGCAACGGCGCGGCAAGTATCTGGGGCTGACTGAAAGCGGCACGCATTTAACCCACCGGCCCGACATCAAAACGGGTTTGGATCATCTGCTCGAACTCGGTGTCAACGTCGTGCAATTGCTGCCCATCGGCGAATTCCACAACGACGAAGCGCATGACCAGTATGGCTGGGGCTACGACGCGGTGCAGCATTTTTCACCCGATGGCTGGTACGCGACCGAACGCTTCGACGCGCGGCGCGTGCGCGAAGTCAAACAGATGATTGACGCCTTGCACCGGCGCGGCTTGCGCGTGACCTTGGACGTCGTCTTCAACCATACGTTTGAATCCATCCTGAAAAATCGCGTCTATAGTTTTGAAGGTCTCGTGCCCGGTTATTATTACCGGCTCAAAGCGGATGGCAGTTATTGGGACGGTTCGGGCACGGGCAATGAGTTTCGCAGCGAAGCCCCGATGGCGCGGCGCTACATCCTGGATTGCCTGAAGCACTGGGTGACCGAATACAAAGTGGACGGCTTCCGCTTTGATCTGCTGGGTTTGATTGACCGGGAAACGATTGAGCTAATCGTCAGCGAGTTGCGCGCGCTTGACCCGCAGTTGCTGATTTACGGCGAGCCGTGGGCTGGTGGCGCGACACCCATCGAGGTCGTCCACAAAGGGGGGCAACGGGGGAAAGGCTGGGCCGTCTTTAACGATCATTTCCGCGATGCTTTGAAAGGGAATGTCTTCAACGCACGCACGCCGGGCTTCGTGCAAGCGGGCGTCAACCTGCCAGCGGTGAAGCGCGGGCTGGCCGGGGCGTTGGATGACTTCACCGATTCGCCGCTCGAAACGATCAATTATGTTGAATGCCACGACAACCACACGCTCTGGGACCGGCTGTTGATCAGCACGGCTGACAATGCCGAAGTGACCGAGGCCGACCGCCGCGCGATGGCGAAATTGGCTGCCGTCCTGTTGCTGACAGCCCAGGGGATTCCCTTCCTACACGCGGGGCAGGAATTCCTACGCAGCAAAGGCGGCCAGCACAACAGCTACAATCAACCCGATGCCGTGAATATGCTCCGCTGGCAAAAGAAGGCGGAAAACCGCGATGTTTTTGACTATTACCGCGGGTTGATCGCGTTGCGGCGGGCGCATCCGCTCTTGCGGCAGGAAAATGTTAATGAATTGTGGAAATCTTTGAAATACTTTGATGAGAATCTGCACTTACCGGTGCCAGCCGGATGTCTTGCGTTTCAGTTAGAAGACACCGCTGGCCTGGATGAATGGTCGAGGGTGCTGATTTTAGTTAATCCCCAACCTCAAGTTCACGCATTTAACATTCCTGTGGGGACTTGGCAGGCATACGCCGATGCCCACCGTAGCGCCATCATTCCGTTCGCGCAATACGACACCACTTCGGAGATCAGCGTCGCGCAGCGCAGTGCCCTGTTGCTGGGCGAACGCCATCAGAAAAAGGAAGCAGAAGCAATTCGTAGCGAGCTTACATAGTTCGTGACTGGTTGCACCTAAGCATTGACCGCGCTCCGCGAAGTCGGCCTGCGTCAGCAACTCTACCTGGTTGGACTTGGTGATTTGCGTGGCTGGCTTGGCGCGGTTATTTCCGGGGGCCGCCGCTGGCCGCCAATTGGTGCTAACCTGAAAGAGGTTGTTCGCAATGAGTAAGTTCCCCTCCGCTCTCATTGTTGCCGTCCTGTTGCTCTTTACCCCGGCACTGTTTGCCGACGAAGGCATGTGGACGTTCGACAATCCGCCGTTGCGGTTTTGGAGAGACAAGTACGGCTTCGAACCCACGCAGGAGTGGCTCGATCATATCCGGTTGAGCACGGTGCGCTTGAACGACGGCAATCCGGGCGGCGCGACAGGTTGTCTGGTTGGGCCGGATGGCTTGTTGCTGACCAATCAGCACGTCGGCGCCGGACAAGTCGGCAAGCTTTCCCAATCGGGCCGCGATTTCGTCAAAGATGGTTTTTACGCCCGCACGCGCGCCGAAGAGTTGCGCTGCCCCGACATGGCCGCCATCGTGTTGGTCAAGTATGAAAATGTCACCGAACTCATCCGTCAGGCGGTAAAACCCGGCGCCACCCCAACCGCAGCCAACGAGCAACGCCGCCTGGCCAGCCTGGCGCTGGAAAAAGAGCAGCGTGAAAAGTCCGGTTTACATTGCGAAGTAATCTCACTTTATAACGGCGGCGAATACTGGCTCTATTACTACAAACGTTATACAGACGTGCGCCTGGTGTTTGTGCCCGAAGAGCAGATCGCCTATTTCGGGGGCGATTACGACAACTTCACCTTCCCGCGCTACAGCCTCGACATCACGTTTTTACGCGTTTATGAAAACGGCCAGCCGCTGCGGCCCCCGCACTCTTTGAAATGGGCAGCGCAAGATGTGGCCGAGAGCGAACTGGTGTTTGTCCCCGGTTTCCCGGGGTCTTCGGCGCGGCTGTCAACGGTGGCGCAGTTGCGTTACCAGCGCGACACCGCCAACCCCACGCAAATCCACCTGCTGCAAGCGCGCCTCGAAGCGGTGCACAGGTACGCCACGCGGGGCGAGGAACAGCGCCGTCAGGTGGCCTATCTCGAACGGCTGTTGAGCAACGCGCTGAAACGTTTTAACGGCCAGCAAGAGGGGTTGCGCGAGCAGGGCGTATTCAAGAAGAAAATGGCGGAAGAAGAGGCCTTGCGTAAAGCCGTTCAGGCGCGGCCCGACTGGCATAAGCTCTTTGGTAACCCCTGGCAGGAAATTAGCGCGGCTTATCAGCCAATGGCGGCCAATGGCAAGCGGCTGGCTTACAGCAATCTGGCGCTTTCGCGGGTGGGCACCTTGGCCACTTTATTCGTGCGGTATGCCGATGAAATTCCCAAGCCCGATGCCCAGCGTTATGAAGAATTCCGCGCTGCCCGGCTCCAGAGCTTGCGCTTCACCTTGCTCGCGCCCGCGCCGCTTTATCTGGAAATGGAAGAGGCCGTGCTGGCCGCCTGGTTTAGCGACGCCCAGCAGGTGCTCGGCGCAAAAGACCCCTTCGTCGCCGCCCTGCTCAACGGCCAGACGCCGGCAGCAGCGGCCAAATTGGCGATTGGCGGCACGCAATTGCACAAATTGGATTTCCGCCGCGAACTGTTTGAGGGCGGCCCCGAAGCCATTGCCAAAGCGGCTGACCCTTTGCTGGCACTGGCGCGGCGCATCGAACCGGTCATGCGTCAACTGCGCGCCTGGAATGAAACCAAGGTGTTGAACGTCGAGGCCAGCGCCGGTGAACGCATCGCCAATGCGCGCTTCGCGGTGTATGGCAAGAACGCCTACCCGGACGCTAATTTCAACCTGCGGATTGCCTATGGCACGGTGGCTGGGTATGAAGAAGGCGCGGTGCGTGTGCCTTACAAAACGACGTTTTTCGGTTTGTTCGAGCGCGCTTTCGCCTTCGGACAAAAGCAGCCTTACGGCTTGCCGCAACGCTGGCTGGCGGGCCAGAATCAGCTTGACCTAAAAACGCCGCTCAACTTTGTCTACAACGCCGATACCATCGGCGGGAATTCGGGCAGCCCGGTGATCAACCGCCAAGGCGAAATCGTCGGCATCAATTTTGACGGCAACATGCAAAAGCTGGTCAATCGCTGGCTCTATGTTGACGAAGAACATAATGCCAACGCCAACGGCGCCTCGAATGGCAGCCGCGCCGTCGGCGTACACACGGCCGCCATCATCGAAGCGCTGCAAAAGCTGTATGACGCCGGGGCGCTGGTCAAAGAAATCAAGCGCGATTAACACACAAACAAATCGTGCCCAACCAAGGCGCGGCGTAACTCTCGCAACAGAGTTACGCCGCGCCTTTGCGTTCCCGCAGCTTTGCGTTAAATTCTCAGCCGCAATGCAAACCCAAACGACCGGACAACAACTCGCCAAAGAGCCAAAGGAGCCGAGAGAGCCAAGAGAGCCAAGAGAGTTGGCCTATCTTTACGACCTTTACATGGTGCCGCTTTGGCGCGAAGCCTTTGACCAGATGGTGGATGAAGAGGCCAAAGTGCCCACCGACGTGCTCGAAACAGGCGTTTTCCTGGACGCCGAATGCGGCACCGGCAGTTACGCCGTGGATTTGCTGTTGCGCGCGGGCAAAAAAGCCGTCGTCGTCGGCGTAGACGCCAGCGCTGAAAAACTCTTGCTGGCGCGCGGCAAGGCTGCGATTCAGATGGTGGCCGAACGCGTCACCTTTCGGCAGGGAACCCTGTCGGCACTGGGTGTCGCCGCTGATGCCTTTGATTGGATCATCGCGGATGCCTCGTTGACGCCAGCCGCAGAAATCGGCGCGGCCCTGACCGAATTGCACCGCGTCGCCAAAAAGGGCGCGACGGTCGTTTTGAAGCTGGTCACGCGCGGCAGCTTCGACGAATTCTTTTCGGTTTACTGGGAGACGCTTTTCGACTTGGATTTGATCGAATACACGCCCCATCTCGAAACGCTCATTGCCGCGCCCCTGACCTTGACCAATGTCGAAGCCCTGGCCGCCGCCGCCGGTTGGAAAAACATCCGCACCGTGAATCGCAAGGAAAGTTTCCCCTTCGCCGATGGCGCAACCTTTATGACGTCGCCGCTGATTGAAACCGCGTTCCTGAACGGCTGGCTGGCTTTTCTGCCCGCTGCGGCGCTGCGCGCACGCGTCAAACGCCACTTGCCCGCCGTGATTGACCGCGCGCGTCAGGCGCTGGATTTCGACGTTTCGATCAAAGCGACTTTGCTCATTGCACAGAAGTAGCTGTGCCCTGGGTACGCACCGCTTCCAGCGTGCGGACTTGGCGGCAAATAGAACAATGCCGGAAGGATTCCCTTTCAGCATCAAGCTGTCTCACGCCACGCCTGCACGCTGGAAGCGGTGCGTACCCAGGTTTGGCCCATCAACCCACAACCTAGCCACCGGCTAGCCACAAACCAGGAGCATCCCCATGGCCGCTAACCTGCCCGCCGATCCAACCACCGTGCTGATTCCCGGCACGCGTGAAACCACTGTCGCGCCGCCCACCAAAAAGCTTTTTCAACAAGACCTCAAAGTCGTCAGCGCTTTCGACATCAAACCGCCCGCGCGCGATGGCGGCCCCGCCGAATTTGTCCAACTGGACGTCAAACAGTTGGAAGGGCAAGTGGTCGAGTTAGAGTTCGAGAACGGCCAGAAACTGTGTGTCTCAGGCGACTGGTTAATCAAGAAGCTCAACACCGATAAACAAGCGGCCAAGACGCGCGGGCTGACGACCGAACCTGATGCGCAGGTGCGCTTGCCATATTCCTTCGCGTTGCCGGGCGCGACGCGCGGCATTGTGGGGCAGGCGATTTTGAAAGGGCTGAAGATCATCGGCTTTGATCCGGCCCAGGTGCTCGCCGAGAAAGTGGCAGCCAAGGCCGTCGAGCGCATCGAAGCACAGTTGGTCATGGTCGGTGACATCGAAGACGAGTTGGTGAAAGAAAACCTGGGTAAGTCAGCCAACGAACTGAATGAAGAAACACCCGCGCGTTCGGGCTGGCTATTTCCTTTTGCTGACAATCTCAAACCAGAGCAGGGGAAATTGATCAAAGAGGCCAAACAGTTGGCTTCGACTGATCCCTACTTGCTCTTTATTCACGGCACCGCTTCGAGCAGCAACGGCAGCTTCGGCAAACTCGCCAATACGGAAGAATGGAAGCAACTGCGCGCCGATTACGGGCCGCGCATCCTCGCCTTTGAACACCGTTCGCTCAGCGTCAGCCCGATCAGGAACGCGCTCGATTTGCTGGAGGTCTTGCCCGACGGCGCGACCTTGCACCTAGTCTCGCACTCGCGCGGCGGCTTGGTCGGCGAATTGCTTTGCCTGAGCCAAGCGGCGCGCGAGCAGGTGCAGCTTGAAGAGTTATTGCAGGTTTACGAAAAAGCCATTGCCAACGCTGGTGCTGCCAAGGACGCGCGCACCCAGGAACGCAAGCTGCTGGCCGAGTTATGGGAAGTGGCCGAGCGCAAACGGTTGCGCATCGAACGCTTCGTGCGTGTGGCTTGTCCGGCGCGCGGCACGACGTGGCTGGCCGATAATCTGGACTATTTCTTTTCGGCGCTCTTGCACGCGATTGAACTGGTGCCGGGGCTGAATGAAAATCCGATCTACGATTTCATCAAGGCGACGATGACCGCGCTGGTCAAGTTGCGCGCCAATCCGGCGGAATTGCCCGGCCTCGAAGCGATGATGCCCGCCGCGCCGCTGATCGCCTTTCTCAATCAACCGGGCCTGACGACGGCTGCCGATCTGGCCGTCATCGCGGGCGACGGCGCAATCGGCGGCTCGTTGACCGGCTCGCTGCTCACGCTGCTCTCGAACGCCGTCTTGTGGGAAAAGAACGATTGGGTCGTCAACACGCGCGCGATGGATGGCGGCATCAAGCGCCAACAACCCGCCTGGCATTTCTTTGACGAAGGTTCCGATGTCAATCACTTCAGTTACTTTTTGAATGCCGACTCGCGCCGCCGCCTGGGCGCGCGGCTGGCGCTCAAGGCGCAACCTTTCGAGCAGATCAAAGGCTTCGCCGAATTGAAGCAGCGCGGCGTCGAACACATCAATGTCGCGGCGGCGCGCGGCGGCCCAGGTGACGCAACGTCCAAAGGCACGGTCTTCGTCTTGCCCGGCATCATGGGCAGCGAACTGAACTACCAGGGCAAAGAAGTCTGGGTCAACCAATTGGCGTTGGTGCGCGGCGGCATGGGCAGGCTGGTGATTGATCACAACGCGCCCGACGTGCAGCCGGACGGCTTGATGGCCGGCGATTACAAACGGCTGGTCGAAGATTTGGGCCGCAACTATCGCGTCATCCCGTTTGCTTACGATTGGCGCTATTCGGTCAAAGATGCGGGCGAAAAGCTGGCCGGGGCGGTGCGCGCCGCGCTGGGCGACAGCGACGGCAAACCGATTCATTTGCTGGCGCATTCGATGGGCGGTTTGGTGGCGCGTTCGATGATTGCGCACGACACTGGGCTGTGGCAGGAATTGATCAAACGTCAAGGCCGCCTGGTGATGCTCGGCACGCCTAACAACGGGGCCGCCGCCATTGCGCGCATGCTGCTCGGCCAGGAAAAGTTGCTGAAGATGCTGGCGCTGCTCGATTTCAAAAACGATTTGAATGAGTTGCTCAAAATCATCCGCGCCTATCCCGGCGTGCTCGACCTGCTGCCCGCCTCGCATTTCGAGCCACAGCCCTGGCGCGCTTTGCAGGTGGACGCGCCCGACACCAAGAAGTTGCAAGCCGCCAAAGAATGGCGCGCGCGTTTGAACAAAGACGCGCTCGGCCCGGCGCAAATGATTTATGTCGCCGGCGCCGCCGACCGCACGCCGGTCAAGCTGGCGCGCCTGCCCGACGGCGGCTTGCAAGTCGAAGAAACCAATCTCGGCGATGGGCGCGTGACTTACGAACTCGGCAAACTCGACAACGTGCCGACCTATTACGCCGACGTGATTCACGGCGATCTGGCCGATCATCCGCCGCTGTTCCCGGCCCTGACCGAATTGCTGGAACAGGGCCGCACAGAACGCCTGCCGCAACAGCCGCGGCGCGACCGCGCGGGCGAAACCATCATCATCACGACGCGCGCCGATGAGATCGAACCGGTTTATCCCACCGAAGAAGAATTGCTGGATGCCGTCTCCGGCGGACGCAGCCGCGTCACTGTTGGTACCGCCGAGAGCGCTTACACGTTGCAGGTCTCGGTGCTGCACGGGCATTTGCGCTACGCCAAAAACCCGGTGGCCGTGGGGCATTACATCGGCGACAGCATCGTCAGCGCCGAATACATTTTGGACAAACGCCTGGAGGGCCGCCTGACCGAACGGCACGGCTTGAATCTTTATCCCGGCCCGGTGGGCACGGCCGAAATCATTCGGATGAAAGACGACCATCAACCGCCGGGCGCGTTGATCATCGGCTTGGGCGAAGTCGGCGAAATCCGCACCGACATTGTCCGCCAAGGCATCACGACGGCGGCCTTGCGTTACGCTATCTCTGAAGCCGAACGTCCCGCGCGGCCCGGCGAAACGGGCGTGCGTTCCGCCGCCTTCAGCTCGCTGTTGATCGGCACGTATGGCGGGCGCGCGTTGACCGTGTCCGAAGCGGTCGAAGCCATTCTGACCGGTGTCGTCAACGCCAATCACATCCTGCAAGCGCAAGGCATGTGGGACAAGGTGCGCATTGACGAAGTCGAACTGGTCGAGATTTTTGAAGACGTGGCGATCCAGGCCATTCACGCCGCGCACCGCTTGCGCCAAACGCCGCCCGTTGATTTCGGCGAGCAGGTCGGCCTCGAGGTGTCACCCAGTTTGCTCCCCCCGCAACGCGGCGGACGTTATCAGCGTCCGCCCGCGCCGCCGACCAACGATTGGTGGCGCCGCATCCAGATTTCCGGCGGCAGTAAACAGAGCGCCAACGCGGCCAGCAAAGGCGGCTTCCCCGATTTG
>JANOWX010000281.1:0-12788 GCA_031418175.1 Acidobacteriota bacterium
ACTCGGCCCAGCCCACGCGGCGTCCCCGTGCCCTCACTCGCCCCTAGCAGACCGCCAAAGTTGCTCTTTGACAAGCCCGCGCGGCGGGTTCAGCAAGGGAAAGACGCGTGCGCTGTGCAGTGACCTATTCATACCATTTACGACAACAACGGCAACCTGAAGACCAAATCAGACGGCAGCGGCGTGACGCAGTACTTTTACGATCACGAGAACCGGCTGACGAGTGTGATGCTGCCGAACGCGACGGTCATCGGCTACAAATACGATGCGTTGGGGCAGCGCGTGGAGCGGAGCAAGTCAGACGGGACGTGGACGCGGTATAGCTACGACGGGTTGGAAGTGCTGCGCGATGTAAAGAGCGACGGCAGCACGGTCGAGTACGTCAACGGCGGGGAGTTGGATGACCATCTGTGGGAGCGAACGAGCAGTGGAACGACACAGTATTTCCTGACCGATCATCAAGGCAGCACGCGGGCGCTAGCGGATGACCCCGTGAGTAATTACGATCTACTTACTTGCGCTCAGCTTGTTACTTCCCTTTTCACCCGCGCCGATGCAATACAAATGCTTGTCGCCGCGAATATAAACCTTGCCATTGGCAATCGCGGGCGAAGCCATCACCGGTTCGCCGACGTTATTCGTGCGAATCACTTCGTGCACCGGCCCGGCTTTGATCACAAAGGTTTCGCCATCCTCGCTGGTCAGGAATAACTTGCCTTCGAAGGCCACTGCCGAAGAAAAAAAAGTCGCGGGCGTCGGCACCCGGCCGCCTTCGTATTTGATCTCGCCGGTCTTGGCATCGAGGCAAGTCAGAATACCTTTCTCGCTAACAAGGTAAAGATAATCGCCGTAAAGGATCGGCGAAGTAACATAGGCCGTGCCTTTGGTGTAACTCCAAACGACATTCGACGTGCCGTCCAGCTTGCCCGAACCGCCCAGCTTGACCCCGATGGCGCGCTTGCTGGGATAACCGGCGGCCAGAAACACCATGCCGTGTCCGGCGACCGGACTGGGAATGCCCCAAGCCTTAACGCCTTCGCATTGCCAGAGTTCCTGGCCGGTTTTCGGGTCGTAGGAGATGATGGATTCCCAGCCATTGGCAATCAACTCGACGCGTTGACCAGACTGCACGATCAGCGGCGTGGCGTGCGTTTTGCGGTGATTGCGATTGACGCGCCAGACTTCCTTGCCCGTGCGTTTGTCCACGGCGGCCAGGAAGCCGCCTGCGCCGCCGTCTTCCAAATCGCACTGCAGGTAAAGCATGTTCTCGTAAAGCACCGGCGAAGTGCCCGGCCCCATGCCCATCTTGGCAATCTGGCCCAGGGTTGTTTTCCAAACTAACTTGCCAGTGAAGTCATAGCAAAACAATCCTTCGGCTTCAAAAAAAGCATAGACAAATTTACCGTCTGTTACCGGTGTGCCCGAGGCATAAGTGTTTCGCTTGTGCCGGTCGTCTAACACAGCGCCTTCGTGCGTAACGCGTTCCCAGAGAATTTTCCCGGACACGCTGTCGAGGCAGATTACCTTCAAGGTATGCTTTTTGTCGCCGGACAGCGCATCCGGGTGTACCCAAGGCTGCTTGTTGCGTTCGTGATAGAGGGCTTTTTGGCCGGAGATAACAGCGCCTTCGATGTCGCTGGTCAGAAAGATGCGATTACCCCAGATAATCGGCGAAGAGTGGCCCTTGCCAGGTAACACAGTTTTCCAAACGATATTTTTATCCGGCCCCCATTCGTCGGGCAGGTTCTTGCCCTCGGCCACGCCGCTGGCCTGGGGCCCACGAAATTGCGGCCAATTGGCCGATTGTGCCAGGCCGGTCAGTTGGCTCAGCAGAAGTAACAAAAAAGCAAAGGTGATTTGTTTCATAGCTTGAATTTCGGAACCAGCTTCGAGGTTTTCAGTTTGCCGGTGTGGGTGTGAATCGAAACTGCTTTTTTGTCGTTCACCACCCAGACTTCCAGCGCGCCTTTTGCCAGGTAAAGCTCAATTTTGTGCTCGATCTCTCGTTTTGAATTACGAGGCGAGCTGACTTCGACACAGATTTCGGGAGCCTTTTGATACGGAGTTATTAAGCCGTGCTCCGCAATAAACTCATCCGAGGCCCAAGCCACATCGGCAACTTTGATGCCGTCCGAAGTCTGGATGGAGCACTCCGTAATAACCTCACCGGTTTTTTTCCGCCGGTCAATGGCGCGGCCAGTTTTGAACTGGATGTTGCCATGCTTATTCGAGGCCGGACTCATCAGAATCTGCCCAAATCTATTCGTCTCGATCTTGAACGGCAGATCGCGCAAGATTGGATTGTTTACAATCTCGTCCCAGGTCATAGCGCATTACCCTTTTTTGCCGATGCAAAACAGATGCTTCTCGCCCCGGATAAACAGCTTGCCATCGGCAATCGCAATCGAAGTCCGGCACGGCTCACCCAGTGAGTTCGTTCCAAGTACTTCGTGCTTCGGCCCGGCTTTGATCACAAAGGTGTCGCCGTCATCGCTGGTCAGCAGTAACTTGTCTTCAAACGCGACCGGCGAAGCACCGTAAAATTTCGTCGCCACCGGCACACGCCCGCCTTCATACACAACCTCGCCCGTCTTGGCATTCAGGCAGGTCAAAATGCCCGCGTCGCTCATCAGGTAGGCATAATCGCCATACAAAATCGGCGAGGGCACATAGGCTGTTCCTTTACTGTACCGCCAGGCGATTTTATCAGTGCCATCTAAGTTACCTGCCCCCCCTAACTTGACGGCAGTAACAACCTTTGAGGGGTAACCTGAAGCCAGAATCGCCAAGCCATGGCCGATAATCGGGGTGGCAATCGCGTGGCTCTTCAAGCCGCCGGTGCGCCAGAGTTCCTTGCCGGTGGCCGGATCGTAGGAGATCAGGAATTCGTTGCCGCTAGTAATCATTTCAGTGCGGCCAGCGACGTTAACGATTACGGGCGTGAACCAGCTACCTTGAATCGGGCGAGCGACGCGCCAGACTTCTTTGCCGGTCGTTTTGTCGAGCGCGACCATGAACGAATCTTTCGGCACGGCCAGGTTTTGATCGCAAACCAGAATAACTAAATTGCCGTGCAATACCGGCGAAGTGCCCGCGCCCATGCCAAAGGTGTCAATGCCGCCGAGATTTTTCTGCCAAAGTAACTTGCCGTTGAAGTCGTAACAATAAACGCCTTCGGAACCGAAATACGCAATAACAAATTTGCCGTCGGTCACTGGCGTTGCACCGGCATAGGTGCCGCGTTTATGGCGGTGATCGAAAACCTTGCCTTCGTAGGAAGTCTTTTCCCATACGACTTTGCCGCTGTCACGGTCGAGGCAAAACACTTTGAAGGTATGTATCTTGTCGGAGCCATACCACTCCGGATGCTTAAATTCCTGCCCACCCATCATGTGGGTCGGTGGTTTGTGTTCGGCAGGCGCCGGGCCGCCTTCAATCGCCGTGGTCAGGAAGACTTTCTTCTCCCAGATAATCGGTTGCGAATAACCCAAGCCCGGCAGCGGCGTTTTCCAGAGCACGTTCTTGGTGTCGCTCCATTCCGTCGGCAGATTCTTTTCGGTTGAGATGCCTTGGCTGTCAGGGCCGCGCCATTGCGGCCAGTTGGAAGAAATGGCCGCGTTACTGCTGGCAAGTCGCGCAGCAGACAGCGTCAAAAGGCTGAGACAAAGAACGAACGTAAATTTGAAAGTCAGTTTGGTCATTGGTTGTAAGCTCCTGATTGAATAACTTGCCGTGGCGAAATTCTCATACCAGCTATTTCGCCGCTTTTAGTTTGGCCGCGCCGGCATCAGCAATGCCATAAAGGTGGCTGATACCGCGCACAAAGATCATCCCCTCTGAAATCGCGGGCGTCGCCAGCAGCGATTCGCCCATCGGATTGGTCGCCAGCAATTCATACTGCGGGCCGGCTTTGACGACAAAGACATCGCCGTCTTCACCGGCAAAATACAGCTTGCTATCGGCGGCGATCGGCGAAGCGGTGAAAGCATTGGATTGCCCAGCGATGCGCTGTTGATACAGGCGTTCGCCCGTCTTGGCGTTGTAACAAGTCAGCACGCCGTTGTTACCACAAGTGTACAGGTAATCGCCGTAAACCAGCGGCGTCGGCATATAGGTGCCGCCGCGTTTTTTACTCCAGGCGATGTGCTCGTTGGTTTCCTGGCCTTCGGCGAGCGTGATGTCGCCCGTCGCCGTCGGTTTGATGGCGTAGATCGGTTGGATCGGCGGATAACCTGCCGTAACAAACACCAGGTCGTGGCCGACGACGGGCGTGCCGACAGTTACTTCTGAGTTACCGGATAACTCGAATAATTCTTTGCCGGTGGCGGGATCGTAGCCGCGAATGCGTTTGGTCGCGTTGGTAACGATCATCGTGCGCGCCTTGCTTTCAAAAACTGCCGGCGAGCCCCACGAGGGGATTTCATCGCGTTTGGTGCGCCAGACTTCCTTGCCTGTCTTCACGTCAAAGGCGGCGATGAACGAGCCTTTTTGCAGGTCGCATTGGACGATCACTTTGCCCTGGTAAATGATCGGCGAACTCGCCATGCCCCATTGATAATCGGGGTCGAAAAACCAGCCCGAATCCAGCACGCCCAAATACTGTTTCCAAATCAGCTTGCCGTTGAAGTCATAGCAGAACAGCCCTTCGGAGCCGAAGAAAGCCACGACGTATTTACCGTCTGTCACGGGCGAGGGCGAGGCGTGCGTAGATTTGATGTGGCGTTTGATCTTGGGCACACCTTCAGTGGCAATGCGTTCCCAGAGGATTTTGCCGGTCTTTTTGTCCAGGCAATAGACTTTCCAGGCGTGCTTGGAAAGGTCTTTGTCAGAATCTACGTCGCCGTAAAGACCGATGCGAAACTTGCCTTGCGGGGCGCCGCTGACCGAGGTCGCGACAAATAACTTGTTGCCCCAAACAATCGGGCTGGCGTGGGCGAGGCCGGGAATCGGGGTTTTCCAGACGATGTTACTGTTTTTGACGGCATCCCAATTGGCAGGCGCATTCTGGCCATCTCCGTTGCCAGCGGCATTGGCGCCGCGAAAGGCGGGCCAGTTCTGGGCAAAGGCGGGTAACAGCAAAGTAACATTCAGCAGGATCAGAATAACTGGCGCGAGTAACTTAGGTCTCATTTCGCCTCCGCTTTTTTGATCGTCAGTTCGCCGCCCGCACCTTTGATGGTCAGCGCGGTGACCTTATCGGCTTCGAGTTTGAAGCTCACCGTTGCGGGCTGCCCTTCCAGTTCAAAAGTATGTTCGGCTTGCGGGATCATGGCGAAGTCGTAACCGTTCTGGCTGGCAATCAATTTGCCGTCTTTGACGCGGAAGCTCAGTTCGACTTGTTCGTTTTTGAATGTCCCTTCGTAGCGCTTCAACAGCGCCGCTTCGACTTTGAATTCGGTCTTGGGCTTTGGTTTGGCGCCAGCAGCTTTGAGGGCTTCGGCGATCTCCTTGTTTTCGTTCTTCTCGGCCATGACCAGCCACAGCGACAATGATTCGGGTTTGAATCCGCCCTGTGCCAACAACGCACTGACGGTTTTAACTTGTCCTTGGGCGACCGCTTGAGCGGTGGCGGATTCCTTGCTTGACGGTGTTTTCGCCACCAGTAATTTGACGACTTCGGCGTGATCGTGCTGGATTGCAAAACTCATCGGTGTGAGTTTATAAAACGTGTCTTTGATGTTCACATCCGCCCCGGCCTCGAGTAGGATTTTGACGACCTCGGCACTGCCACGATCACAGGCAAAAAACAGCGGCGTTGCGCCGTAAGACGATTTGGCGTTCACATCGGCGCCCCTGGCCAGCAGCGCTTTGACGGCGGCGGCATCGCTTTTGCGCGTGGCTGCCAGCAAGTCTTCGTTCAGGTTTTGGGCCAACGCTGGGTGGGTAAACAGCAAGAGCAACAAGGCGAAAAGACAGCGCGAGTTGTGCATGACGTGACCTCCGGAATTGAGCTTCCAAGCTTGTGATTTCATTTCCATCGCTGGGTTGACTTGATGATGTGATCGGTGACGATTGCCAAAACGCTGAAAGCGTCCGGCAGGTTTCGGGAAAGTCCGTTTGAACTGTGTACGGCGGGACATTATAGTTTCGCTGCACCTGGGTCAAGACGACAGCATTTCCGCGCAGCATTTCCACGAAACTGGCATCATCAAAATTAAGTATAGGCAACTTCAAACATCACAACGACCAAACGACCGAGACGGTACCCGCATATGAAAACTTCGTTTAAGCTCATCGGCAAGCACATTGGCAAACACAGCATCTGGCTGACGCTGGCAAGCACGCTCTGCTGCGCTGCAACCAGCGTGGCGCAATCGCCCGCGCGCGCCAAATCGGGCAGCGACTGGGCCGATTGGCGCGGCCCGACGCGCGACGGCATCGGCGTCGAAAAGAAGCTGCCCGAAAAATGGTCAACCACGGGCGACAATCTGGTGTGGAAAGTCCCGTATGGCGGCCGCTCGGCGCCCATCGTGATGAATGGGCGCGTGTTCATCTTTAACAGCGCGGGCGAAGGCGAGACGTTGCAAGAGCGCGTGCTGGCGCTGGATGCCGACACCGGCAAGGTCGTCTGGGAATACAAATTCAACGTCTATTCGACCGATGTGCCGCCGCGCCGTGTGGCCTGGTCTTCGCCGGTGGGCGACCCGGCCACGGGCAATGTCTATGCTTTTGGCACGTGCAATGAATTGGTCGCGCTTTCGTTTGACGGCAAACCGCTGTGGGATCGCTCATTCACCGACGAATTCGGTTCGTGGACGACGCACGGCGGACGCACCGTTTCGCCGATTATCGAGGGCGATCTGGTCATCGTCAGCACCGTCACGGATGGGTTTGGCGACATTCAGGCGCGGCGGCATCGTTATTACGCCTTCGACAAACGCACAGGCGAAACTGTCTGGATCAGCACGCCGGGCGAACGGCCCTATGACACGACCTATTCGACACCGGTCGTGGCGACGCTGCCCGATGGCACGCGCATCATGATCGCGGGCGGCGGCGACGGTTCGGTTTGCGCGCTAAAGGTGGCGACGGGCGAACCGGTCTTTCGCTATCCGATGAGCAAGCGCGGGGTAAATCCCGGCGTCGTCGTCAAAAATGGCATCGCCTACGTTGCGCATCAGGAAGAGAACCTCGAAACCAGCGAGATGGGGCATCTGGCCGCGCTCGATCTAACGGCCAAAGGACTGATCGGCAAAGACGCGGCGGGGAAAATGTCCAATCAGGACAAGCTCAAATACGCGATCACCAATTATCAACTCGGTCCGGCTTCGCCCATCATTGACGGCAAGCTGATCTATTTTGTGGACGCGGGCGCGAACCTGCTCGCTTTTGACCTGACTACTGGCAAGAAAGTTTGGGAACAAAACCTGGGCACGATTCAAAAAGCTTCGCCGGTCTTGGCCGATGGCAAGCTATATGTCGGCACCGAGAACGGCGCGTTTTTCATCGTCAAACCCGGCCCGACCGGCGCGACGATTCTGAGCAAGGTCGAACTCGATCCCATCACCAAAGTCGAGATCGTCACCGAAGCCGGCGACGAGGCCATTTCATCGAACGAACAGATCATCGCGGGCGTGGCGATTTCGCGGGGCCGCATCTATCTGGTTTCGACCAAGCACATCTATTGCATCGGCAAAACCAAAGCGGCCGTCTTGCCGCCCGCGCCTGAAAAGGTCGAGAACGCTCCGGCTGGCGCGGCAGTCGCGCACGTCCAAGTGATTCCGGCGGATTTGGTGATGCAACCCGGCGCAACCAACAAATTCCGTGTCCGGCTATTTGATGACAAAGGCCGCTTCATCCGCGCAGAGGCCAATCCAACCTGGTCACTGACTGGACTGAAAGGCAACGCGGCGGGCCTGCAATTCACCGCCGCCGCCAACGAAGCGATTCAAGCCGGACAACTCAAAGCGGCCAGTGGCACTGTCACCGGCGTCTCGCGCATTCGCGTGATTTCACCCTTGCCGACCGCCGAAGACTTCTCTGGGATTGCTGTGGATCAAGCGCCCGGCACCTGGCTCAACACCGGCGGCAAATCTGTCGTGCGTGAAGTTGATGGCAACAAAATCCTGGTGAAGAAAGAGAACCTGGGCATCTTCAAACGCACGCGCTCGCTCTTTGGCGCGGTGGGCGAATCTAATTACACCATCGAAGCCGATGTCAGCGCCGTCGAGAAACGCCGCCAGATGGGCGACATCGGCGTCGTCGCGCAACGCTACGAATTGGTCTTGTTCGGCAACGTGCAAAAGCTGGAACTGCGTTCGTGGCAGATCGAGCCGAAGCGTTCGTTCAGCAAACCGTTTGCGATGAAGCCGAACACCTGGTACCGGCTGAAGCTGGAAGTGCAGAACATGCCCGGCGGCAAGACCCGCGCGCGCGGCAAGGCCTGGGCGGTCGGCGAGGCGGAACCGGCGGCTTGGATGCTGGAATGGACTGACCCCATCGGCAATCGCAAAGGTAGCGCGGGCGTTTTCACCGACAACCAGAACGAAGTCTATTTCGACAACATCAAGGTGACGCCGAACAAGTAACAGAACCGATTCGCAAAAGAGCATGGAGTTCGGGCTTCAGCCTGCTGTTGTAACCTCCAAGACAGGCTAAAGCCTGAACTCCATGCATCTGCCTCCACAGTTACAGGCAATGATGAAATCCAACAAGTCCAGACTTATCCTCTCGTTTGTAATTGCCAGCCTGGTTGTCATCTTACCCGTGGCAGGACAGAAAAAGGCAATCACGCCCGACCTATCCAAACTCGTCGCCGGACAAGGCTGGAAAGTGCACAACCGCACGGTCACGGCGCTGAACGAAGACGGCAAAAAAGGCGTCCGCTTCGACGAACGGGAAGGCGACGGCGTCGCGTGGCTGGAAGGCGTCAAGTTCAGCGACGGCACCATCGAATTCGACGTGCGCGGCAAAGATGTCTTGCAACGCAGCTTTGTCGGCCTCGCCTTTCACGGCGTGGATGCGCAGACCTTCGACGCGATATACCTGCGGCCCTTCAACTTCCGCAGCACTGACCCGGTGCGGCGCATCCACGCGGTGCAATACATCTCGCATCCGGCGTTTACCTGGAAGAAGCTGCGCGACGAGAAACCGGAGCAGTACGAGAAAGGCATCACGCCCGCGCCTGACCCGAACGCCTGGAACCACGTGCGCATCGTCGTTGCCAGCCCCAAGGTCAGCGTCTTTATCAACGACGGCATCAATGGCAAGAGTGAGCCGAGCCTGGTGGTTGACAAACTGAGTGAGCGGCGCGAAGGTTGGGTTGGGTTTTGGGCCGGGACGACAGCGGGTGGCGATTTTGCGAACTTGCGAATTACGCCCGCCAAGTAGGCAGCGATGTTTGACGGACAATCGAAAGAAATTGTCTTTTACGAAACTGCTGACGGCAGACGACCATTCGATGAATGGCACCGGCAGTTGCGCGACCGTCAGGCACGCGCGGTTGTTGCCAACCGCCTGCAACGGTTGGAACGCGGCACTCCCGGCGATTTCAAGATGGCTGGGTCAGGCGTTTACGAACTTCGCATTGATTTCGGCCCCGGCTATCGGCTTTATTGCGCCTTTGCCGGTCAACACATAGTTTTGCTGCTGTGCGGCGGAGACAAAGCTACCCAAAGCTCGGATATTAAAGAGGCGCGTGCTTACTGGGAAGATTATCAACAGCGGGTATAGTGATGAAAGATTTACTGACTTTCGATGAGTGGCTGGTGAAGAACCTGGCCGATGATGCCGCTGATGCGGCAGCCCTGCTCCGGCTCACCCTTGCTGAAGATCAGGACGATCCGCAAATCCTGCTGACGCTGGTGCAACGGATTGTGCGGGCGCGCGGCGGCATTGACGATTTGGGGCTAAGCTTGGAAGAAAAAGCGGAACTGGCAAGCGCGTTAAGCCGCAGTCTAGCCGCCGCGCCGCTGCCACAAGCGGCATAGCGAATGTGGATTCACGAAATCGAAAGAAACTATTGAACGCTTGGCGTCCCAAGCGAAGGAGTAATGATGAAATCATTGTCTAATAAAATATGGCTGTTGCTGATTGCAGCCGTAGCCATCTTCGCGTTCTTGCTCACCTTCTCATATTTGAAGGGGAACGTCGTGCATTCCTTCGCCGCTTCCAATCCCGGCAGCGGCGACCCCGGCTCCGGCGATTGGCCCATGTGGGGCGGCACGCCTGATCGCAACATGGTCTCGAATATGAAAGGCCTGCCGGTGAGTTGGAATATCGAGAAGAAAACCAACATCAAATGGGTTTCGTCCCTCGGTTCGCAAAGTTACGGCAACCCCACTGTGGCGGGCGGCCAGGTTTATATCGGCACCAACAACGAAGGCATGCGCGATCCGAAACAGGGCGGCGACCGCGGCGTGGTGATGGCCTTCGACGAAAAGACGGGCGAATTTCTCTGGCAGGCGACGCACGAGAAACTCACGGCCGGGCGCGTCAACGATTGGCCGTACCAGGGCGTCTGCTCTTCGCCGGTCGTCGAAGGCGAGAAGGTTTTTTACGTCTCGAACCGCGCCGAATTGATGTGCGTGGATGCCAAGGGCTTCCGCGATGACGAGAACGACGGCGACGTGAAGGACGAAAAGTTCAAAGGCAAATTCGATGTGGACGTGATCTGGAAATACGACATGGTCGAAGAACTGGGCGACCATCCGCACAACATGGCGAATTCGTCGCCGGTGATCTGGGGCGACCTGATTTTCCTGAGCACCTCGAACGGACAGGATGAAAGTCACGTCAACGTCCCTTCACCCAAAGCGCCCTCGATCATCGCCGTCAACAAAAAGACCGGCAAGCTCGTCTGGGAAGCCAATCACGTCTTTGACAAAATCCTGCACGGCCAATGGTCATCGCCCGCCGTGGGCAAGCTCGGCGATGTCGAACAAGTCGTGATCGGCGAAGGCGACGGCTGGGTGCGCAGCTATCAAGCCGCCGATGGCAAGCTGCTCTGGTCATTCGACACCAACCCCAAAGATTCGGTCTGGCCCAAGACGCGCAACGAAATTATCGCCACGCCAATCCTCTGGGATGGCAAGGTCTACCTGGCGAACGGCCAAGACCCCGAGCACGGCGAAGGCCTCGGACACCTCTATTGCATTGACCCGACCAAACGCGGCGACATCACCAAGAGCGGGCTGGTCTGGCAATACGACAAGATTCGCCGCACCGTCTCGACCGGCGCCATTCATGACGGGTTAATTTATTACTCCGATTTCAGCGGCTTCCTGCATTGCCTCGACGCGAAGACGGGTCAGGCCTTTTGGACGCACGATATGTTCGCCGCGATCTGGGGTTCGCCGCTGGTGGTTGACGGCAAGGTTTATCTGGGCGATGAAGACGGCGACATTGCCGTGCTGCAAACGGGCAAAGAGAAAAAGTTATTGGGCGAGATGAATATGGGCAGTTCGGTCTATTCATCGCCCGTGCCTGCCAACGGCGCGCTGTTCATCATGAACCGCAATCAACTGTTCGCGCTGGCAACCGGCGCGACGCTGGCGAAACCGACGCCGACGCCGACGGCCAGCAAAGGGGCGAATTAACCGCGCTATGTTTTTCGGTGCGGCGCGGCGCGCGTCTCGCGGTCGCACCGAAACGGAGGAGCACCGATGCGTTACAAGGTACTGCTGCAAAAGTCAGAGGAAGGCTACAGCATCGGCTGTCCGGGTTTACCGGGCTGCTGGTCGCAAGGCGACACTGAAGAAGAGGCGCTCGCCAATATCCGCGAAGCCATTCAGGAATATCTGGCCGCCGTCATCGAGTTGGCCCAAGATGCCGAGGTGCGCGAGGTTGAGGTGGCCGCGTGAAGTCATGCCGAAAATTCCAGGCATCAATCATCTTGAAGCGGTGCGCGCCTTGGAAAAAGCGGGCTTTCGCATCCTCCGGCAAGGCAAACACATTGTGATGACCGCTGGCATGCGGATTGTAACCATCCCACGGCATAATCCCGTCAACGCACTCACACTCGGAGCCATTGTCCGGGATGCGGGGCTAAGCGTGGATGAATTCAAAAGCTTCTGTAATGGCGTTCAGCGACTACGAAAACATCGGACAAGTGCAGCGCGAGTACCGCATCAGATACCGCGAGGAAAATTTCATTCCGTCCGTCAGGCTCACGCCCGCCGCCACCTTCATCGAAGAGTTCGCCTTCAATCAAGCCAACCTGGATTTTTCAACCGACGCGGCGCGCGCCACAGTTCTTGCCTTTCCGATCTTGCGCGAAGTTTACAAACGCCATCACGACAGCCTCGCGCTCTGGATTCAGCAGCCCATCACGTGCGACGAAAAGCTCAGCGGCACGCCCGCTTATCTGTTGGCAACCAAATCCGCGCTGGGCAAGACCGTGCTCGAACAACCGCTGGTGTTGGTGGCTGAGGCGAAGAAAAACGATTTCGAGCAGGGCTGGGGGGAGTGCCTGACCCAATTGATCGCCGCGCAAAAGCTGAGCGGCAACGCCGGTCTGCCGGTGTTCGGCGTCGTGACGGATGGGGTGAGGTGGCAATTCGGCAAACTGCTGCACAACGAAATACTGCTGAACATCAAGGTCGGCTTGGCGTGCGATATTGCCGGACTGTTTGGCATGCTGGATTTCATCTTCCAGGCGGCACGTGAATCAGCCAACGCGCAAAATGGCTCGGCCCGCCCCATCCACCAGGAATAATCACGAGATGCAAGGATTCGATTTTCAAACGCGCACGCGCGTCATCTTTGGCGACGGCACATTCGCCCAACTCGGCGCGTTGGCGCGCGCACTCGGGTTCAAACGCGCACTGCTCGTCGCCGATCGCGGCATC
>JANOWX010000282.1:0-7414 GCA_031418175.1 Acidobacteriota bacterium
CGAAAAAAGAGAACTGATCGAAAAGTGGAACGCCGGGACGGCGACGGCGGAAGAGGTTGCGTGGATGAACGTGATCGTTTTCGGATTGTCGCCTGTGGACGCTGCCGAGCTTGCCGACATCTCAACCGGCGCGTCTGACGGCGACGTGATCGAACTCGAATAACGCCCTTCCCCGCTTGCGCGCTGCCACCTTCCTTGCGCGTTCAGGACGCTCGCGCAGATGTTCCAACCGCTCATGCTCCAGCAGAGCCTCGTTGCGCAGGGCTGCAGCATTGCCCACCAACCGGGCGCGGCCCGTCTCAATCTCGACCTGTGCCGCGGCTTGTTCCTGGGCGATGCGCTTCCGCCAATGGCACAGCGGGATGATGATGGCCGCGAGCAAGAGCAAGCCAAACAGCAGAGGGAAGGCCACGCGCTCACAGTAAAAACGCAGCGGGACGGAAAAGGCGCTCCGCTCTATTCGGAAAAAACTGATCGTGGCGTGGGTGACACTGAACAGCGTGAGCACCGCGCCGAACGCGCCCAGCGCCCACTTGTGCGCGCCCGCCGAGCGGGTGAAGTTGAGCAAGCAATAGAACGCCGTCGCTTCGCCCAGTAGGGCAAAGACGGCCGTCAGGTAGCCTTCCCCAGCCCGGCACGGTGACGATGAAGAGGCGCGCGTTGTAGTAGGCGAATAACAAGAACAAAGCCGACTTGAGCACGGTCAGATAGCCGCCGTCGCTCGCCAGGTCGTATTGCTCGGCTTCGTGTTTGAGATGTTCGCTTTCCTGATCGCGTTCTTGCTGGCGCGTGAATGCCTTTCCGGCGTTGAAGATTTTGAGCATCGCATTCCTTTCAAAGGGAAAGGCCGAAGCGGTAGGATGGCGTTGTAAGGCAGCATCCTGCGCGCTTCGGCGTGTGGTTGTTGTTGATGGGGCTTGGCGAGTGTTGACGCGCTTTCCAAGCCCTTCGCGTTTACAGGTTGAAGTGGTCAAACAGCTTGAAGCGAGTTTCAACCAATCGCAGCGGATAGCCCAGGCCCCGCGCCAACTCGCTGGCTGAATGCGAGTACAACAGGTGTTGCGGCAGCAGCGCGCAATAGGAAACGATGTCGGCTTCAAGCTCGATGCGCCCCCACTCAGGCCTAAAGAAATTTCCATCGGGTATATGAAACAGCGCGTGCCCGAATTCGTGGTAAGCAATCAGGGTGCGGACATGCTGGCGCAACCGTTTCTCCAACCCGATCACCCGATCACCCGATGGCCCCGATAGATGGTGAAGAAGCCAGCCCATTTCAGCGGGGCATTCAAGATCAAAATGTCATCCAGTTTGCATGCGGCGGTGAAGTCGCCATAGGTCAGGATGCGCTGATTCCAGCCCAGCGCGCGCAGCTTGGGATGTATGATTATCTGCCGGACGTAACCAGGTAGGTGCGGTTGCCCAGCCATTTGACGCGCGGGTGAATTGCTTTCGCTCTTTCAATCGCCTTGCTCATCTTGTCATTGCTTTCGAGTTTAATCATTGCCGTGTGCCTCCGTGTGTGATGTCCAACTGACAAGTGAACTATAGGGCAAGCCAAGAGTTTAGTCAAGTTAATTCTTGGCTTGCCAAAGATTTTCTTTTACGTTATAAGGCTGGCTATGAACGAAAGGATGTTAACCACACCAGAAGCTGCTCAGGTGCTGGGTGTAAGTGCTGAGCGGGTTCGACAGCTAATCAAAGCCGGGCGGTTGCCTTCGCAACAGTTCGGCAGAGATCACGTCATCAGCGAAGCTGACCTAACCCTCGTATCCGACCGCAAGCCCGGCCGTCCGAAGAAGCCCGACGAAGGCGAGCCGATAGAGCCAGTGCAGACGCCTGCATTAATTTCTGAGACAAAAGCCGCAGCGCAGAGAGCCACGTCCAGCGCGACGGCGGAGACGAAGAGGGCAGGGAAGGGCGTGCCAGCGGTCGAGACGAAGCCCGCGAAGAAGCGAGCGGCGAAGGCGGCGAAGAAACGCAAGGTCTAGTGCAATGACTTCACCCCCACAAACTATTCAGGTTGTTTGTCCAGACTGTGGCAACGTTTATGAGGACTGGTACAGACCGTCTATCAATCTGAGCTTGGACAACTTTGATGATGAGTATGTAGAGCAGGCAACCACCTCGACCTGCCCTAAGTGTCAGCATAAGGTGGCCTTTGGCGCGCTGATTTTTGAGGCGGGGGGCCGGTGGGCCATGAGGACAGCGCGGAACACTCAACCGGCGCGCAAGGCCGAAACGAAGCCCGCACAGAAGCGGACAGCGAAGAAAGGAGCGAAGCAATGAGTAACACGCAAATCGCGCTGGTGGCTGCGAGTGTGGCCGTAGCCTTGATCGTCGCGTTGTGGGGTATCACCGCGACTTACACGAACCGGCTGGTTGAGCAGTTCAAACTGAATGCCAGCCAAAGCGAAATCAACACGACGCGGCTGATCGAGCAGTTTGAGCGGCGGATGAATGAGAATGCCAGCCAATTCGAGAAGCGCATGAATGAGCGCGACGAAAAGCTGCTCGCTAAACTGGACGCCGTTGAAGCGCGGCTGACTGGTCAAATCGAAAACCTGCGGCTCGAAGTCCGCAGCGAGCGCGAATCATTGCGCGGCGACTTTGAGCGGTTGACATTCCGGGTTGAGCAATTGGAACGCCGCGCGGCCTGAGTTTCAGAAAGTCAAAATGAGATCATCCGGCATTCAATTATCAGGGCAAGGCCCAGCGGACAGTTTTTCGGAACGGCAATCGTACTGTACCCCGAAGCGTACCCCAAACCAAAACGGGCGCTGCAAACAATGTCGCAACGCCCGCAAGTGGTTGATTTACTTGGATGGCCAGGGAGGGACTTGAACCCCCGACACGCGGATTTTCAGTCAGTTTACGAACCCTATCCCACAAACTCTAAAACTCGCACCTTTCTTGCAACTTGCCTATATTCAGAGACTTAATCAAGTCTTATACTCTCACCGAATATCCCAAACTGCCAACCATTTGTGGCATCGTTTGTGGCATTCAGAGGAGCAACGGATATGGGCAGACCCAGAAGCGGAAGCGTCAAAAAAGACAAGGCGCGCGGTCTTTTTGTCGTGCGCTACACCTACCACGATCAGCATGGCAAGCGGCGCGATCTGCGCCGGACAACCGGGACGAAGACCGAAGCCAACCGGCTGCTCAACCAACTCAAACGCGATTACGAAGAATCCGGCGCAAAGGCGATTGATGCCGAGCGGATGACTTTCCGCCAACTCGCGGAAGAATACGAGACCAAACGTCTGTTTGCGCCGCGTTATGAGAACGGCCAGAAGATTGAGGGGCTGCGCTCGTGGCGCGATCAACAACGGCGGCTGAAGAAGCTGGCCGACTACTTCGGCAAGCGCCGCATTCGTGCCATCACCTTTGGCGATCTCGAAAGCTACAAACGCCAACGCCTGAGCCAGACTTCCAACCGCAACCAACCCCTGACCATTGCCAGCGCCAACCGCGAGTTGGCCTTGCTGCGTTCGGTGTTCGGCTACGCCGTGCAGGAACGCTGGTTGAACCGTTCGCCCTTCGATGATGGCAAGGGGTTGATTTCGCTGGCTATGGAAACCAAGCGCGAACGGCTCTTGTCGCGTGAGGAAGAGGCGCGCTTGCTGGCGGTTTGCGAGGGCAAAGAGCGGCAGCACATTCGCCCCGTGTTGGTGGCGGCGCTCGATACGGCGGCGCTGCATCGCGCGCAAACCGGATGGTCAGAGGTGCAAGCCTGGGCGGTTTGGCACGCTGACGAACAGAAGTGCATCCACCATCTGTCGCCCACAGCACGCGCCGCGCACGAGGCCGCGCACGACGTGCGATTGCGCGGCTTACTCCCAAGTCTTGTTCTTAAACCCAAGACTTGTAGCGTTCTCGGAAACGGCTCGCTTGATTTGATCTGAGACACCGTCGGGAAAATCAGCAGTGATTTCCACGCTTACTTTTACGGTGGCTAGAGAGTCACCGGCGAGAACGCTAATTATCTCTTCGGCGATTTGCACGAGGCGCATTTTAGCCGTTGTGGCGTTTACTTCGGCGGTGCCGATGAATGTGTGCGCTTTCGGCACCCCAGTCGGTGTGGACGGTATGATCGGTGTTTTTTCGGCAATAGTGGTTGACGCTGTTCCAGGCGTGGCGAATGGGGAGCCATCGCCGGGAGCAGATACCTGTGTGGTCGGTGCGATCTGCGCAGCCTCGTATTGCTGCGCCGTATCTGGCTCAATCAGCAAGAGAGTGTCATCAAGCTGAACATTGGAATCGCCAAGCTTGAAACCATCAAAGGTGCCTTCGTGTTGTCCGTAGGCTGTCCCGAAGAAATCCCGGCTGGCCGCGCCTTTGACGATGGCTTGTTCCAGCACACTGCGGTTCTTCAGCCGCGACAGGTAAAGATAGCGCAGGGTATCTTCCCAAAAGGCTAGTGCCCCGATTGCCGCTTTGTCAGCTTTCCAGTAAAGCTCTTTCAATTTAGTGCGCAGATGGATGGGCGACCAGGTGGTGATTACTAACTCGTTGTCAGTGCAGACGCGCTCAATCTCGCTGCCAAGCGCGGAGCCGCTGGTGTTCAGCGGAAACGCTTCGACGGTTGGCTTGGTGTCGGTGGGTGAATGCTGCACCGGACAGAGCAGCCATTTGTAACACTCGCGGGCTACGCGAGACAGCACGTCCTCAGCGCCTTGAAGCTCTTTTTTTGCCTGCTGCACTTGGAGCGTATCGAGAACCAACCGCATCCCTGCAATGTCTTCCACGATGGATCCCCAGGCCAGCGCAACCCGTATGCAGTCGCGCAACCGCGCCAGCGCGCCAAAGTCCGGAGCCAGGAAGATCAGCCGGTTGCCTCGGTAGCGGGGTTTCGCGCCATTGTTGCGGACATAATCCAGCACCGAGTCGAAGGCAAAGCGCGTCTCTTCGCGCGAGTAAGCTTGCTCTGGAGCCAGAAAAACGAGGCGCAATGCGCTGTCGTCCGGCACATCGGCGTGGGGCGTAAAGATGTGGACGCCATCAAGGAACGAAGCTCCGCTGGACAACTTCTTGAGCACCTCAGCCAGCTTGACGCGCACTTCACTCTTGTCATCGAAGCGTTTCTTTCGGTCTTCCATCTCGCGGCGCAGGTTGGCGCGGGTGTCGAACCAGAAGCGCGTCGCGTCCAGTGCTTTGTCGCCGGAACTGTTTAGGTAATGCAGCCGGTCAGCCAGCCGGTTCAGCGCATCGGAAAATGTTGAGGAGGTTTGACCCGGTTGAAAACAGCCGAGCAACACGCGGGCACGGTCAAGTCCCCGGGCACCGGATTTTGTCACCACCGAAGAAGGCGCACTGCCGAGAAAGAGCGTGCGCGCCACGCGCCGGGCAGCGTTCACGGCACCGAAGCGCGGCTCTTTGTTTTCTAACTCGGTCGTTTCGGCGCGGTCGCCATCAATATCTTTTTCCAGCACCGCGTCCCAGCCAGCCGGCAGGTAATAAGTCAATTCATTGCGCGAACCGCTGTCGTAAAGCGGCAAGCTACCGGGCAAAATCATCAGGTCTTTGTTGTCGTCCTTCCACAAACGATAGATCACCTTCGCCATCAGCTTGAGCACGCCGCGTGTGCGCTGGAAGCCATCAATCGTCGTCCAATCTTCATAGAGCCGGTCAAAGACTTCCGGGTGAATCGGATAAGCCTGCATCAGCCGGTCGAAGTAACGCGCTTCCTGAGTTTCGCTGGGCAGCTTGGTTCCTTCAGCCACGTAGGCATCCGCAAAAGCGCGGCAAACCATCTCGCGTGCTTTTTCGTCGCGCACCGGCTCAAACAAGCGCCGCCGCACAATCTCGAAAGCCTCTTCGGTGGCCACTGGTTTCCAGAGCGCCTGCACGCGGCCAAAGGTTTTTTCCAGCGCCTTCAGGGCGGCCACTCCGCGCTGGCTGCCTGCCTCGACTTCCGATTCTGGCAACGAACCGAGGAGTATGGCGTTGGGCACGAGTTTGCAGGCTTCGGTCAGGGCCTGGATGAAAGACAGATTGCTGTCGAAACTGCCGCCGCTCAAAGGCTGTCCCTCTTGAAACTGCCGGATGTAAGCGACCAACTCATCAATCAACACTACGCAGGGCGCGTATGTTTCGAGCAGCGTCTTCAGCACGTCTTTGCCGGGTGAAGTGCCGGTGGCATCGGCTTCCCTGACGAGCGCGAATCCTTCCACCCCGCCGAGTTGCCACGCGAGTTCGCCCCAGAGAGTGCATACACTTTGCTGGCCGTGTTGCCACGGTTGGCCGGGGGAGTGGGCGTGACCGTCCAACACGGCGACGCTGGCTTGCGGCACGTCCATCAACCCGGCTCGGTCAATCAAGGCGGGAATGCCTGCCAGATCGTTCAGCGCGCACTGCCGCCTGGCGAGGTGATAAACCGCCAGCATCGTGTGCGTCTTGCCGCCGCCGAAAGCGGTCTGTAATTGAATCACCGGGTCGCCGCCCCGGCCATTCAGCCGCTGCGCCACTGTGGTCAACAGCAAACGCATCCCTTCGGTGATGAAGGTGCGCTCGAAGAAGGCCGCCGCGTCCTGATATTCGCGCGCAGCTTTGCCGGTATGGACCGCCGTGATGTCGGCGGCAAACTCGGATTGCTGGAACGTGCCTTCGAGCACATCGGGATGTGGGACGGCGATTTCTCTCCAAGGTTTCAGGTTCATAAAAATCGGTCCTTTAGTTTTCAAAGCCGGGCAATCGCTGATCGGCGGGCTTGGGCACGCTAGCCGCCGCCGTTTCGATGCCAGTCCAACCGGTAATGAGTTCGTTGTAAGCGCGCGCATCCTCAGCTTGGCCGAGGCGTTCGCACAGGGTGTAAAGACGGTAGGCAAGCTGGCGCACCGCTTCAGCTTGGCCGGCGATAGCCGCCAGCAGCCGGCCGGAGCCGGACTCGCCGCCGTGCTTATGGGCGCGGATGAGTTGATGCAACGCTTCCCAAATGGGCAAGCGCGTATCGCTTTGTGCTTCCCAATCCACGGGATACTCGGCCCACTTCAGTAAGCGCACCTTGCCGCCGCCGCTGGTCAGCACTCCAGCCTCTTTCAATCCATCAACGCTCGTCGCCTTAGAGCGGGCGAGCACATCGGCTTCGCCATACACGCCCTCGCCCCAGTGGTATTGCTCGAACCAGTGCAGGCAGAACTGGGTGTCGGCGTCGAAATCGTCTTCGGCCAGGAAGCGGTTGATCAGTTGGAGCGCGGTGCGGACGCTCATGGGTGTGCCGTCGGCTTCCAGCACGGCGGCGTATTTAGAGAAGACCGCCATGCCCGGCCCAATGATGGCTTGCGACAGGTCAACCGGCGCGACGGGCGAACGATCCTCACCGGAACCTTTGGTCATTTCGTCGAGCGCCTCAGGCAGCACCCCGTTCAACTCTCGGATGAACTCGCGGCGGGAAATAGAGGGGGCGTCGGAGGGG
>JANOWX010000283.1:0-2857 GCA_031418175.1 Acidobacteriota bacterium
TATCAGGTGGGCGACAACTTCGCCGCCGCCTTTGGCAAGCTGATGATGCGCTGGTTGAACAAGTTCGGCGTCGTGCTCATTAACCCGCTGGACGACCGGTTGAAACACGTCGCGGGCGAGCTTTACACCAACGCCTTCGCGCGCACGCCGGAGTTCTCGGCGCAATTGGTCAACGAAAGCGCCGCGCTTGAAGCCGCCGGTTATCACGCGCAGGTCTTCACCAGCCGCGAGGCAGTGCCGCTGTTTATGCTCGACGAAGGCCGCCGCACCGCGCTGGTGCGCCGCGACGACGGACGCTTTCATCTGAAAAACGGCGAGAAGAGTTTTGCGGCGGATGAGTTGCTCGACATCGTCACGCGCTGTCCGAATTGTTTCAGCCCGAATGTCACGCTGCGCCCGATCGTGCAGGATTATTTGTTGCCCACGGTTGCCTACATCGGCGGCCCGGCGGAGATCGCCTACTTCGCGCAACTGCGCCCGAATTACACTCTGTTGGGCCGCGTGCCGCCGGTCGTGCTGCCGCGCGCCAGTTTCACGCTGATCGAGAAACGCCACGCCAAGACGCTCGGTAAATACCACCTCAGCTTCGCCGACCTGTTCAACGGGCTGGAAGAGACGCGCCGCAAAGTCATCGAAGAGGGCCTGGATGCCAGCACCGCCGAGGTTTTCGCGGAAACGGAGCGGCTCTTTGAAACGCAACTGGAGAAGTTGCGCGCCTTGCTTGCCGCCGCTGACCCGACGCTGGCCGAGGCCTTGAAAGGCGGCCACGACAAGATGCTCTATCAACTGCACAACCTGCGCACGCGCTTTATCAACAATCGCGGCAAACGCGACGAAACGTCTGTGCAACAGCTTGAACGGCTCTTCGCCGTGCTCTATCCGAACAAAGGCTTGCAGGAACGCGAGCTGAATTTCACCTACTTTCTGGCGCGCTATGGCTACGAGGTGATTGACCGGTTGTATGCGGAAGTTGATTTGGCCAAGCACGATCACCAGTTGCTCTATTTGTAACGACTATGGCGCCAATGGCCTTTGAAACATTGTTGCTGCTCAGCCTGGCGATTGCGCTGGTCGCGTTCTTGTATTCCTCGGTCGGCCACGCGGGCGCGTCGGGTTACATCGCGGTGATGACGCTGTGCGGGCTGACGGCGGGCGTAATCAAACCGGCGGCGTTGGTGCTGAACATTTTGGTGGCCTGTCTGGCGGCTTGGCAATTTTGGCGCGCGGGGCATTTTGATTGGCCGCTGTTTTGGCCGTTCGCGCTGCTGGCAGTACCGTGCGCGTTTCTGGGCGGCTACTTCAACCTGCCTGCACACCTTTTCAAAATCCTGGTCGGCTTGGTGCTGCTATTTACCGCCGCGCGCTTTTTGCTAAAGCCACAAGCCGAAGATGAAGCGGCCATCCAGCCACCCGGCAAGCCGGTGGCGCTGGCGCTGGGCGCGGGCATTGGGTTGTTGTCGGGGTTGACCGGCACGGGCGGCGGCATCTTTCTTTCGCCGCTGCTGATCTTCATGCGTTGGGCGCGTACCAAAAGCGCCGCCGCCGTTTCGGCGCTGTTCATACTGTTCAATTCCAGCGCCGGACTGCTCGGCAATGTTGCCAGCACGCGGCAATTGCCGCTGTTCACGTTGCCGTTGGTGGTTGCGGCGTTGGTGGGCGGAGCGGGCGGTTCTTATTTGGGCAGCCGCCGGTTTTCGGCGGCTTTTATCAAGAAGCTACTGGCGGTGGTGCTGTTGATCGCCGGGGGAAAATTGTTGCTGACCTGAAGAGCCAACCTTTGCCTACTTTCGCTTCTTCACGATTTCCAAAAACGATTTCGCCGCGTGCGACAAACCCTGTTCGCGCCGATAAACCAGCCGCAACGGCTTCTCGATCTTCATCCCATTCACCGGCACTGCAACCAAAGTTCCCGCGTCCAATTCGGACTGCACCGCCATGCGCGGCAGGATGGCGAGGCCGACGCCGCGCAGCACGAAATCCTTGATCGTATCGAGCGTGGCGAGTTCGACGCAGATGTTGAGCGGCGTGCGGTGTTGCGCGAATAGCTCGAAGATGCGCGTGCGCGCGGGCGTTTTGACGTTGTGCGCAACGAATTGCTCGCCCGTCAGATCGCGCACGGTCACGCCCTTGCGTTTGGCCAGCGCATGTTTCGGCGGCACCACCAGCACCAATTCGTCGCGGTAAATTTCAAAAGATTGCAGCGAGGGATGCAGCGGGTCGTAGGAGAGAAAGCCAAAATCCAGATTGCGTTCGAGCACTTCGTTGGGAATGCGTTCGGAGACGTTGCGATAAACTTCGATCTTGATGCTCGGATGCTGCTTGCGGTATTCCAGCAGCAGCGGCGGCAACAGATACAGCGAAGTGCTCTCGTTCGCGCCGATGGTCAGCCGCCCGCGATACATGCCGCGCAATTCGCTGACGGCCTCGGTCGCCTCGTCGCGCAGGTTGATCATCTTTTGCGCATACGAGAGCAGGATGCGGCCCGCTTCAGTCAGTGTGCCCGACTTGCTGCTGCGGTCGAACAGCGTCTCGCCCAATTCTTCTTCCAGCCGTTTGATGGCAATGCTCAGCGCCGGTTGCGTGCGGTGCATCTTTTCAGCCGCGCGCGAAAAGCTCTTCTGCTCGGCGATGCTCAGGAAAATTTCCAGTTGCGACAAATCCAAAACTCGCGTCCTCCAAAAAACCTTCCCAGTAGAGTAGGGGAGGGTTTCCGCCTCCCCCTCGTCAAACCGGACGTGCAGATTTCCCGCATCCGGCTTTCCCGGCGGCCTTCGCCGGAGACTCTGCAGGTCACAGGTACTTCAAGCCCAAACGCCTGAAGAAGTCTGTGTAGCTTTCGTTTTCGCGCGGTTGCATT
>JANOWX010000284.1:0-2609 GCA_031418175.1 Acidobacteriota bacterium
TTTGGAGTGCGGCGGCTTGACGCCGCTTTGGTATGCCCCTCAGCGTTACGCGAAATTGAAGGTCAAAGACGCTGTCGCCGTCCGTCGCCGCGAGTGTTCGACATACCGAGGGGCATACCAAAGCGGCGTCAAGCCGCCGCACTCCAAAACGCGCGCGAAATTGAGAGCATTTATGAAAATCCTGATCGCCGACAAATTTGAGCAAAGCGGCCTCGACGGCTTAACGGCCCGCGGCTGCACGGTCATTTACAACCCTGGGCTGAAAGACGACGCGCTGGCCGCTGCCCTTTCCGAATCGCAAGCCGAAGTGCTGGTCGTGCGTTCGACCAAAGTCACCGAAGCCATGCTTGACGCCGGGCGCTTGAGCCTGGTCGTGCGCGCGGGCGCGGGCTTCAACACGATTGACGTGCGGGCGGCCTCGGCGCGCGGCATTTATGTGTCGAATTGCCCGGGCAAAAATTCGATTGCGGTGGCCGAATTGGCGATGGGCCTGTTGCTGGCACTGGATCGCCGCATCGCCGACAACGTCGCCGATTTGCGCGCGGGCCAATGGAACAAGGGCGAATACGGCAAAGCGCGCGGCTTGTTCGGCAAGACCATCGGCCTGATCGGCCTGGGCCAGATCGGGCGCGAGATGATCGTGCGTGCGCGCGGCTTCGGCTTGCGCGTGATCGGCTGGAGCCGCAGCCTGACGCCCGCAGCCGCCGAATTAATGGGCATCACCTTCCGCCAAACCATCGAAGAGGTCGCCAACGAATGCGACATCCTCAGCGTGCATCTGGCGCTGACGCCCGATACGCGCGGCATCATCAATGACAACGTGTTTGACGCGCTGCGGCCCAACAGCTACTTCATCAACACCTCACGCGCCGAAGTCGTGGAGCAAACCGCGCTCGCCAACGCGATCAAACACAAAGGGCTGCGCGCCGGCCTTGATGTCTTTGCCGAAGAACCCACGGGCGCAACGGGCGCCTTCACCGACGCCATCGTGCAATTGCCGAACGTTTACGGCACGCATCACATCGGCGCTTCGACCGAACAGGCGCAAGAGGCCATCGCCACCGAAACCGTGCGTATCATCGGCGCGTTCAAGGAAACGGGCCGCGTGCCGAACGTCGTCAACCTGGCCGACAGCACGCCCGCGACCAACTTGCTGGTGGTGCGCCACCGCGACCGCCCCGGCGTGCTGGCCCATGTGCTGAACGAAATCCGCACCGCGCAGATTAATGTGCAACGCATGGAAAACATCGTCTTCGCGGGCGCGGAGGCGGCGATTGCGCGCATTGAATTGGATGGCGCGTTGCACGAGGCGACGCTGGAACGTGTGCGCGACGGCAACGAGGATATTATCGAGGTCAATCTGCTGGCCTTGTGAGAACGTTATGCCCGCGATTAGCCGCTTTTTCGGTATTGTCATCACGATGTACTACAACGATCACCTGCCGCCGCACTTCCATGTGCGCTATGGCGCGACAAATGCGTAGGTGAATATCGAAACGTTATCCATCATCGAAGGCGAATTGCCGCGCCGCGCGCTGGCGTTGGTGTTGGAATGGGCAAGTCAGCATCGCGCCGAGTTGCGCGAGAACTGGGCATTGGCCCGCGCCAGTCAACCGCTCAGTTCAATTGAGCCGCTCGATTGACCAAAGGAGAAGTCATGGTTTTTATTCAAACCGTTGAATTGTTAAATGACTACCGCGTCCGGCTGGGCTTTAGCACCGGCGAACAGAAAGAGGTCAACCTCGACCCACTGCTGCGCGGCCCGATCTTCGAGCCGTTGCGGCGCGATCCGGCGCTCTTTCGCGCCGTCAAAGTTGACGACGAGTTGGGCACGATCGTCTGGCCGAACGGCGCGGATATGGACCCCGACATGCTTTACGGCTCGCATTTGCCGGCTTGGATGGGAGCCGAAGCAGCCGTTACCGCCTAATCTTCATTCATCATTCACCAAAGGAGTTTTCATCTTATGACCGAACGTGTTTTCAATTTCAGCGCCGGCCCCGCCGTGCTGCCTGAAGCCGTACTCAAACAAGCGCAACAAGACCTCTTCGCCCTGCCCGGCGTCGGCATGTCTGTGCTCGAAATCAGCCACCGCTCGGCGGCCTTTGAGCAGATCATCGCCGAGGCCGAAGCCGATTTGCGCACGCTCTTGGCGATCCCGGCGAATTACAAGGTGCTCTTCCTGCAAGGCGGCGCGAGCCTGCAATTCACCATGATTCCGATGAATCTGCTGCCCGCGGGCGCGAGCGCCGATTACATCACCACCGGCAGTTGGGGCCAGGCCGCTTTGAAAGAAGCAAAGAAGCTGGGCACCGCGCGCGAGGCCGCGACGACGGCTGACACCAATTTCAATCGGCTGCCAAGCGCTGAAGAGATCAAGCTCGATCCCAACGCGGCCTACGTGCACTTCACCTCGAACGAAACGATCTTCGGCGTCGAGTTTCAAGAGGAGCCACAGTTCGGGGACGCGACACAGGTGTGCGACGTGTCGTCGAATTTCATCAGCCGCCCGCTGGACGTGGCGCGTTACGGATTGCTTTACGCGGGCGCGCAAAAGAACGCCGGCCCGGCGGGCGCGACCATCGTCATCGTGCGCGAAGATCTGCTGG